>NZ_CALNWV010000014.1:0-48765 GCF_940793045.1 Neisseria sp. Marseille-Q2251 | reverse complement strand
TATTGGGCAAACAGCAAAACTGGGGCCTCCATCCCAAAACCCCCGACGAAGCCAAAGTTCAGACGACCCTGTTGAACGAAGCCGTCCTCTGCCGCCAAACCGTCGCCAACGGCAGCGGCAACGTCGTCTCCATGGCGCCGATGAAAGTGTTCCAAACCGATACCGCCTTCCCCGAAGCACCCGACGGCTGGCTGGTACTTTCCATGGAACACAGCGGCAGCCGCGATACCGCTTACAGCCACACCTTTACCGCCGTTCCCGCCCAACTCGCCTTCCGTCCCGAACGTACCACCCCGCGCCCCCATATCGCCGGCACACTGCCCGCACGGGTAACCGCAGCAGAGAACTGCACCTACGCCTACATCGACGACATGGGACGCTACCGCGTCAAACTCCCGTTTGATTTGGACGAATGGAGTCCCGGCGGAGAAAGCCGTCCCGTCCGACTGGCCAAACCCTATGCCGGTCCCGAATACGGCATCCACTTCCCCTTACACGAAGGCACCGAAGTCATGCTGTCCTTCGTCCAAGGTAATCCCGACCGTCCGTATATCTCCGGCGTCATGCACGACAGTGCCCATCCCGACCATATCCCTGCCGATTGGAACACAAGGAACGTCATCCGCACCTGGGCGAACAACAAACTCAGGATGGAAGACCAAAAAGGTCAGGAACACATCAAACTCGCCACCGACTACCAAAAATCCCAACTCAACCTCGGCCACATCGTCGACAGCGGTAGGGAGAAACGCGGAGAGAACGGCGAAGGCTTCGAACTCAGAACCGACGGCTGGGGTGCCGTACGGGCGGGGAAAGGCATACTCGTCAGCTCAGATGCTCAGGGAGGTGCAAAAGGCGAAGTTCTGGAGATGGGCAAAGCGATACGACGCATGCGAAAAGCATTGGTTGCTGCCAAATTACTGGATACTGCTGCCAAACGTGCGGGCAATACTGCAACAGAAAGCATTGCCCAAGCAAACCACATCAACAGCAACTTAAAGAAATTGAAAAAATCGGGAATCGTCATTTCCGCTCCCGACGGTCTGGCCGCCAGTACCAAACAAAGCATATTGAATACAGCACAAGGACATATTCACTGGGTCAGCATGCAGGACAGTAATATCAGCGCCGGCAAGAACTTTACTGCACATGCACTGAAAAGTATCAACCTGTTCGCACAAAATAAAGCCGTTAAAATCCATGCAGCTCAAGGCAAGATTGAAATACAGGCAAAAAATAACAAGATGCAAATTGATGCCAAAAAAGACCTTGAGCTGACCAGCAGCACTGCCAAAGTAATGATCGTCGGCAAGGACGAAGTGATGATTAGCGGTGGTGGAGGCAGCTACATTAAATTGAAAAACGGTGAAATCATCCTTGCCTCCCCTAAAATCGTTCGTGTCAAAGCGCCAGCAATGCCGGTGGGCGGTTCCGATAGCTTTTTCTTTAATGGTTTTGCAAAAACTGATAAAACCTGTATCCCTTGCAAGATTGCCGAATTAATTGGTCGTCCTGTCAATCCTATTTCAGGCATAAAAGTTTTACCGGATGAAACTGATTTTGCTTTTGATGGATTGGTGCCGTTTGTATGGAGTCGCAGCTATTTTTCTGATTTGGAAGAAAGTTGGCTGGGTAGCGGCTGGCGCACCACATTGAGCGCCAAGCTAGAGCGCAAAGACAGTCGTTTTACCTATACCGATAATCAGGGACGTACATTTGATCTGCCAGAACTGGAAGAAGATGAAGGGCAGGTTCTGTTTGAAGCAGAACAAATCATCTTCGAACGAATCGATAATGGCAGCTATCAAATCAGTAATCTGGACGGTAGCAGCAGACATAGATTTTCACCCCTACACTTGAATGACACCGATCGTAGTGGCAGCGGTAATGGCACTTACGCCCTAACAGAGGTAAGCGACCGCCATGGCAACGGCTATCGCATTGTTTACAATGAAGATACCGGCTTGCCTCATACCGTTATTGACGAACTGGGACGTGAGATATGGTTTGAGTTTGACAATCTCAGCCCTTTAACGCAGATCCCCGTTTACCGCCTTACCAGTATGGGTAGCTATAACGATAATCTACCTGAAGGTCGGGAACTTCTTGTCCGTTACCGTTATGACGACAACGGCGATCTTGTCGCGGTAGAAGATGCCGAAGGTTTCGTTCACCGACGTTTCGGCTACCGTCGTCACATGATGATTCGTCACCAAACTACGGCCGGATTAAATACCTACTATCAATACGACCATTACACCCCCCAAGGCCGGGTATTGCGCAGCCATACCGACAACGGTGAAGAGTGGCGTTTTGCCTATGCCGACGGGCATACCCAAATCACTGACGCATTAGGGCGTAGTGAACACCTTTATTACGACCATCATGGCGAAGTCGTCAAAAAAGTCTTTGCAGATGGTAGTAGTGTCTTGACAGAACGCGATGCTTTAGGCCGCCCCATTAAAATTACTGATGAAATGGGACGTGAAACCCGCTACCGTTATAACGAATGCGGGCTGCTGACCTTTGTTGGCGGAGAAGGCGGACAAAACCAGCACATCCGTTATGACCAAGAACGCCGACCGGTAGAGATTACCCTCCCGCACAATCAAAAGACCCTGATTGAGTACAACGAACAAGGGTTACCTGCAACCCAAAGCGATAGCAAAGGCAATACAACCCGTTACCGTTACAACGAAAATGGGCAAATTACCCAAATTACCGATGCAAAAAACAATACTTATACTTTCGAATATGACCAGCACCACCGCCTGAGCACTCAAACCGACTGTTCCGGCCAGCAAACCCGCTATACCTATAACGAAGAGGGCAAACTCGAAAGTATTACCGATGCAGCCGGCCACACCACGCACTATCATTACCAAAATAGGAAACCATTGCGTACCGACTATCCGGATGGCAGTAGCGAACACTTCAGCTACGATCATGCTGGCCGACTGAGTGTTCTGACTGATGCCGAAGGCAACCGTACCGCCTACGATTACGACAATGACAGCAAACCAACCGTCCGCTACAACGCGCTGGGTGATGCATTCCAATACCGTTACGATTCCGTAGGTCGTCTGAAAACCCTCGTCAACGAAAACGGCGACAGCTATACCTTCGAATACGATGAGCGCGACCGCCTGATCCGTGAAACCGGCTTTGACGGCAAAATGACACGTTACACCTACAACCCTGCAGGCGAACTCATACGCGAAGAAGAATACGCGTCTGGGAACATCGACGTGCGTACCCGCCCGCTACGGACAACTATCTACCACCGCGACCGTATCGGCCGCATCCGTCAGAAAGACAGTCATCTGGACGGCGGAGAAATCCTGAGCACCCACTACCGCTACGATAAACTTAACCGTCTGATCCAAGCACACAACGCCCATAGCGAGCTTCGCTTCGGCTATGACCACAACAGACTGGTTAAAGAACAGCTCATTCACTTGGATGAACCTCTTTCGTCCGGTACCAGCCGTTCACAATCCAAAGATGTCGCTGCACAGATTACCGAACACCGTTACGACGTACTGGGTAACCGCACCCAAACCATCCTGCCTACGGGTGAAATTTTAAACCGCCTGTATTACGGCAGCGGACACCTGCACCACATTAACCTCGACGGTACCACCCTTGCCGACATCGAGCGTGATGCCCTGCATCGCCCGATCGAGCGGACTATCGGCAAGTTGAATACCCAATTTCAACTTGACCCATTAGGTCGTCTGAAACAACAAATCGCCCAACCGAACAGCCACAACAAAGCAGACCCTGCCGTCCTTATCGGTCGCCGTTATCAATACGACACTACCGGCAACCTCGTCCGTACCGAAGACCAAACCAACGGCAGCAGGGATTACACCTATGACGTACGGGGCAGAATTACCCAAAGCGCGGACGAGCACTATCGCTACGACCCTGCCCACAACCTTACCGACGGAAGCAGAATCGTCGGCAACCGCCTTACCCAATACCAAGGCACCAGTTACCGCTACGACCCGTTGGGCAACCTGATCGAAAAACAGCAGCATGACGGCGAAATCCAACATTACCGCTACAATGCGGATAATCAACTGACCGAAGCCGAAATCCATCGCCCCGGACAAAACACCGTCTTATATCGCTACCGCTACGATCCCATAGGCCGCCGCATAGCCAAAGTCCATCCAGACGGCAACGAAATCCAATACCTATGGGACGGCAGCCGTCTGTTACAGGAATACCGTAAAGACCGAACCTATACCTACGTTTACACCGAAGACCAAAACTATGAACCCCTTGCTCAAATCACCACCTACAATGGCTTAGATAAGGCAAGAGAAATCCTGTATTACCACAACGATCAAATCGGCATCCCGCGCGAGATGACCGATGAGAAAGGCAATATTGTTTGGAGCGGCGACTATAGCGGCTGGGGCAAACTGACCCAAGAAGGTCGTCTGAAACTGGATATACATCAACCCTTCCGTCTGCAGAATCAGTATTATGATGAAGAAACGGGGCTGCATTACAACTTCTTCCGCTATTATGATCCGGAGATTGGGCGGTTTACGCAGCAGGATCCAATTAGATTAGCCGGTGGAGAAAGTTTGTATATTTATGCTTTCAATATATCGAGGTGGACTGATGTTTTAGGATGGGAGAATACACCAGATATAGCCAAACAGGTAATTACTGCATGTGATAAAAATAATGCTAAAGGTTGTTCGTCAAGCATTATCGGTATTGATCACAAAAATAAAGAAATAGGCTATGGGAATTATGGAAAGGCTCCAAAACCTGATTCTGGTCTAAATCCGATAAAGATATTCCGCAAGTGGACATTAGAAGAGCCTATCAATCGGTGCACAAAACAAATAAAGCCTAATACATTGGAAGTATGTACGGCATGTTGTATTGTTGAGTCACAGAAACAAAGAAATACTCTTTTGCCATCACTCTGTCAAGAAGAATGTTATAGACAACACAATGTGTTATAGTTATAGAATCATTGAGAATCTTCTTATGAAAAAAATATTATTACTTATTTTAATGTTTTCATTTTCTGTTGCTGCATATGCCGATAAGCAAAATCAACAGGATATTATGGATCAAGAAAATTTTGAAGTAACATTAAAACTCAATCATCTGAATAATATAGTTTTTTTGATTAAATCCAGAAATCAGGCAATTGACTCTAAACAATTGGATAATTTAAGCAGCATTGACAATCTAATCATCATGAACTTGGCATTTGTTGAAATTTATGATGACTATTTTAATCAACCCAGAAAGAATATGCAGTATAGTAAGTTAGATTTAAGAAAAATTCTTAGCTTTTCTAGTTGCTTGCTAAAAGAATCTAATCAAAAGATGCCATTATCTAATAGGATTGGTATTGATCATTTAACACAAAAAGAACAAGAGAAACTAAATCAAGATTTTTGGGCGTATATAGATCTAAAATGTAAAGAAAAATAGCAATTTTAAAACCCAACCTTCACAAAGGTCGTCTGAAAACTTTTAGAAGACCTAATTTATGTACTTACAGTCGCACTAACATTGCTATAAAGAAAATGGTTAGTTTGTTATCTAATTCAGATACTGAAATACAAGATTCTCATTTTCGTGTAGGTGTAAGGTAGGAATGACTTACGTCCCTATGGGCATGGTGCCGCATCATACAAGTTATAAATCATACAGTTGGTTTTTCATACTATTAGAATAGCTAGGGGTAAACTAAAGATATTCATGATCAAATTGAGAATATTAAAAAAAATGAAGCAAAAAAATTACTTCTTACTGATTGCTCAAATTTTGCTAAATCTTCCATCATTGATCTATGTGACCTTATGGATCATGAAGATATCAATAGTGATGGATGCAGAATTATTTTCATATTTACTTACATTCATTAGATTATCAAGCTATATTGCAAGTCTATTCTCAGTAGTCACTCTGATAAATTTACTTTTTATAAGAGATATGAAAACCCTACTGATTTCGGTGATCATAAGTATATTTACATTGTTATTCAGTGCATATACCTTAACTCGGTATGCTTGCGATTCTTTTTATGGATATTATATATGTTTATTTATTAAATATATTTTTGAAATAACCCACTAAATAACAAGCATAATCTAAATAAGTAAGCGTAGGTTGGGTTGAAAACCCAACTTTCACAAAGGTCGTCTGAAAACCGTTTAAATCCAGTTAAACCGGTTTTCAGACGACCTTTTGTGTTGGAAATCGTGCTTACTTCAATGCTGCCAGACAATCCTTCACTAATGCCGGACCTTTATAAATCATGCCGCTGTACACTTGGACGGCGGTTGCGCCGAGACGGATTTTTTCGGCGGCGTCCTTGCTGTTCATAATGCCGCCTACGCCGATAATCGGCAGCTTGCCGTCGATGTGTTCCGCCAACATTTTCAGCACTTGATTGCTTTTTTCGCGCACAGGCAGACCGCTTAGGCCGCCCTGCTCGCCTGCGAGCGGATGGCTGCCGAGGCTTGATTTGTCGATGGTGGTATTGGTGGCGATGATGCCGTCCATTTCGACGGATTGGACAACGTGGGCGATGTCTTCGATTTGTGCTTCATCCAAATCGGGGGCGATTTTGACGGCGAGCGGGACGTATTTTCCGTGCGCAGCGGCAAGCTGCGCCTGTTTATTTTTCAGGGCTTCGAGCAGCGCGCTCAGTTCGTCGCCGCCTTGCAGTGCGCGGAGGTTTTTGGTGTTGGGTGAGGAAATATTGACGGTAATGTAACTTGCGTGTGCGTAGGCTTTTTCGAGGCAGATTAAATAGTCGTCGGCGGCGTTTTCGATGGGGGTGCCGGCGTTTTTGCCGATGTTGATGCCCAATACGCCTTGATAACGGCTTTTTTCGATGTTTTGAATCATGGCATCTATGCCGTGGTTGTTGAAGCCCATGCGGTTGATGATGCCTTGGTGTTCGGGAACGCGGAAGAGGCGCGGCTGCGGGTTACCGGGCTGCGGTTTGGGCGTGATCGTGCCGATTTCGAGGAAGCCGAAGCCGAGCGCACCCAATGCATCTATGTATTCGCCGTTTTTGTCGAGTCCGGCAGCAAGCCCGACCGGATTGGGCAGGGTGATGTCCATGAGTTTGACGGGCTTGGTGCGGTTGTCGGAAATCGGAAGCAAACCGAGTTTGTATACTTTGTTGAGCGCATCGAGGGTGAAATGGTGGGCTTTTTCGGCATCGAGTTTGAACAGCAGGCTGCGGGCTAGGGAATACATGGGTTTCTTTCGGATAATTGGCGAACTGCCGTATTTTACCCGAAACTGTTACTTGCCTGCGAAAAGGTCGTCTGAAACCTGATTTCCAGTTTCAGACGACCTTTTCTGTTTTATCCTTGCAAGTGTTTTGTTCAACTCAACAGCATTTCCTGCATCAGCTTCATGCCCCATTGCCAGCCGCCGAGTGCACTGTTGAGCGTGCCGGAATGTGGCGACAGGAGGAGGCGGGCGTTCCACAGGTTTGCCCGTTCTTCCGCCCAGTTTCGTGGCGTGCCGTTTTGTTCGGCGATGACAAGCGCGGTGCGGCAGGGGCAACGGACGCGCTGGAAGGTATATATTTCATCGTCGGGAAAGGCTTCGGGGCGCGGCGAAACGAGAATGATGTTGACGATTTTTTTCTGCGTCAGGATGTCGGTTTGGTAGAGCCACGCCAAAAAGGCGGACACGCCTGCGCCGTGGGCGACGACGGCGATGTGTTCGCCGCTGATGCCTTCAAACGCTGTTTGAATATTTGCCTGCCATTGGGCGATGCTTTGATTGGCGGAAGCGGCAGCGGTTTGGACGACGGGATAGCTGACCGCCCAGCGGTCTATCCACATTTCTGCTTCGTCCGCGTCGCGTATCAAGAAAAGCGTCAGGTCTTCGAGTTCGAAAGTTCGCATTTCAGACGACCTATTTGAGCAAATCGTTGAGCGTAAAGGTAATCAAGAGCACGGCGGGGACACTTAAAACGGCGCAGGTGGCGAGGCAGATCAGGATGTTGGCAATCAACCGCCAGCCTTTCCAGCCGAAACATTTGGCGGCAATCAGGAGGCAAGGCAGCGAAAACAGCAGCCACACCACCGCCCAAAGCGGATTTGCGCGGGTCATTTCAACCCAGCCGGACATCCGCGCCAGCATGAATATCGTCCACACCAGCATAGGCAGCACAAACGCGGCGACCACCCATGCCGCGCCTATGCCGGTTTTACCGTTCATGTTCCAATCGTATTTGCCGAAAACTTTATTGGGCAGCATAGTCGTACTCCACGACCAAAGGGGCATGGTCGGAAAATTTCTCGTCTTTATAAACATGCGCGGATACCGCTTTGGCAGCGAGTTCGGGTGTAACCATCTGATAGTCGATGCGCCACCCGACATCTTTCGCATACGCCTGTCCGCGGTTGCTCCACCAAGTGTAGCCCGGATTGTCGGGATAGAGCGTGCGCCACATATCCGTCCAGCCGAGCGTATGGATGACTTTGCCTATCCATTCGCGCTCTTCAGGCAGGAAGCCTGAGTTTTTCTGATTGCCTTTCCAGTTTTTCAGGTCGATGTTTTGGTGGGCGATGTTCCAGTCTCCGCAGACGACAATGTCGCGCCCTTCCGCCTTCATGGCTTCAAGCATGGGATAGAACGCATCTAAAAAACGGTATTTCAGCTCCTGCCGCTCCGGCGCGCTGGTGCCGCTGGGCAGATAAAGCGAAATCACCGACAACTTGCCGAAATCGCAGCGCACAAACCGCCCTTCCCTGTCGAATTCTTCAATGCCCATACCGATTTGCACATTGTCAGGCGCGCGTTTGCTGTACACCGCCACGCCGCTGTAACCGCGTTTTTCGGCGCAATGCCAATGGCCGTGCATCCCGTGCGGATTTTTCATTTCGTCGGACAAATCGGCTTCCTGCGCTTTGAGTTCCTGCACGCAGACAATGTCCGCGCCCGATGCGGCGATGTATTCGTAAAATCCTTTTTTGTAGGCGGAGCGGATGCCGTTGACGTTGGCGGAGATGATTTTCAGCATAATTTTGTGCTTTGGAATATTGGTTTGAGAAGAAAAACGGATTGTAACCGATATAGAGGAATCACTACAAAACCGCTCTTCCTTTTTGCTGCAACTGTTTGTGAACGCTTCAACATTACCTTTGCGGACCAACCATAAAAATAGGTCGTCTGAAAACGGATAACCAAACCTTTTTCAGACGACCTTTCCCCTTGGGGTGGTTCGACGATTCAAAATTCTGCGCTTTTTTCGTTTTTAAATACTTTCTGCTTGAGTAACAAGGCCCGTAAGATGACCAACTTTACCGTGCCATTGCTACACATTTGATATTTATGCTGAAAATCGTGGAATTTTGAATGTCTGCACCCCTTGTAAAAAAGTAAATGCAACTTTCACTTTTTATTGTTTTTGACCGGCAAACGTCCCTACGATTTTACCGACCTGATAAACACCTGCTGTCTCTGCGGCTGCGGAACCGAAGAAACCGCCGTGTATTTCTGCCGTCGGGGTGACGGAAGAAAATCTGTTGCCGTTGATATCCGCATCAACGGTGAGCGTTTTGTTGAAATAGCCGAGGCTGCCGCTGACTTTTTTGCTTTCGAAATCGGCAGTCAGACGGCCTGTACCGTATGCCTGCGCCAGAGTACCGCGCACACTGACGGTCGATACGTCGTAAACTGCCTGTCCGATTTTCGGCATTTCTGCTTCACGGGTAAAATTACCGTTGAAGAAAGCGTAATTGTTTTGCGATTCGGTCTTCACGATACCGGCAACCGCATCGGGTGTGCTGTGGTGCAGGACATAATTGCCGCCAAAATTGGCAAGGCGTTTATTCTCGGAACCGCCGACACTGTCTCGCCAGCCGTTTTTAAAACTCTCGCCTTGTACGGTTGCAAGATCGACCTCTACGCCTTCGATGGTGATTTTGTTCCAATCTGCATGATTGAATGCCACTGCGGAATCAGAAGAATTGGTTCCGCTGAAAAATTGTTTGCCGGATTCCGGTTTTTCCGACTTCGCAGCTACCGGCAATGCGGAAGCTGCGTCTGCCGAGGGCAGGGCTTGGGCAGATTTTGGAGCCTGTGTCGGCGTGGATTGCGTACTGGGGGAGGAGCTGCCGCCACCGCAGGCAGATAAGGCTGCAACACACATCAAAGCAAGATATTTTTTCATAATTTTGTTCTTAAAATTGTTATCTGACGAAGACAGGAACGCATTCTAAGCACAAACAATATGACTTTGTAATAAATATGCCAAACGAGCATTTTTTACGACCAACGGCAATAATAAAGGCCGTCATAAAGTACACATTTACTTTTCAGACGACCTTCTAGCAACCTTTTTATCAGCGTTCAGCTACATTGTTGGCGCAAAGCTTTGTCACGCTCCATCTGCACATTAATCTTATTCACCAAGTCCTTATCCAACAATTGGCTCTCATAATAATCCTGCACCGCATCCAAAGTTTGGACACAGGCGGCTTTGTTGTTTGCCTGACGGTAAGCATCGGCGGCATCGTTGGCAGCGGTCACTGTTTCAATCGGATTGAGGAAATTGCCGCACTGTTTCAGATAATTTTGTTTGATGTCCGCTGCCTGTTCGAATTTTCCTGAACGTAAGGTCGTCTGAAAACGGTTTTCCATCTTTTTGACACCTTGTTGCGAACAAACCTGCGGCAGTTTGTAATACTCCGACGGGAAAGATACGCCCGCGCCGCAATAATTTTCGCAGCCTTCGGCATCCACTTTCACCTCATCCCCCTTGAATTGGAACGATATTTGGCAGCCTTCCCCATCTTTCCAAACCTTATTCTTATCCATTTTCCCTTGCGCGCCACATATATGCCCGCGTTCGTTGGCAGATTCAATATTGAACTGATTGCCGTTGATTTTCAGCCAGTCGTGGGCAATGGGCTGTTTCGTTCTGTACTCCGCGGCAAATGCCACGCTGCCCATACTCATCGCCAAAACCAAACATAAAATCTTTTTCATAGATATTCCTTTTCATTAAACAATACAGCCTGCCTGCAAAAGAGGGCTAAATAGTACCCATACCGATTAGGCAAAGCCAGTTTGCTATAATACTACCATTTTTATTCTCACCGACATCCGCCCGTACCATGCCCCATCCCGATTTCTCCCAAACCCTCTCCAAAGACCGCCACTTCCTACGTTCCGCCTTCAAAAATCCCAACAAATACGGCGGTTTGTCCAAAGTCGAAGAAAAATACCGAAAATCGCACGAAATCTTTTTGAAGCGTTTGTCCACATTGCCCAAACCCGAGTTCGACAACACCCTGCCCGTTCACGAAAAGCTCGAGGAAATCAAAAAAGCCATTGCTGAAAATCAGGTAACGATTATTTGCGGTGAAACCGGTTCGGGTAAGACCACGCAGTTGCCCAAGATTTGTTTGGAACTCGGACGCGGAGCGGCAGGTTTGATCGGGCATACCCAGCCGCGCCGTTTGGCCGCGCGTTCGGTGGCGGAGCGGATTGCTGAAGAGCTGCACACCGAAATCGGCAGCGCGGTCGGCTATAAAGTGCGCTTCACCGACCACACCTCGCGCGATGCCTGCGTCAAGCTGATGACCGACGGCATCTTGCTGGCGGAAACGCAGACCGACCGTTATCTCGCCACCTACGACACCATCATCATCGACGAAGCGCACGAACGCAGCCTGAACATCGACTTCCTGCTGGGCTACCTGAAACAGCTCCTGCCGCGCCGCCCCGATTTGAAAGTCATCATCACCTCGGCAACCATAGACGCAGAACGCTTCTCCCAACACTTCAACGGCGCGCCCGTGCTGGAAGTGAGCGGGCGTACCTATCCCGTCGAAATCCTCTACCGCCCGCTGACCAGCAAAGACGAAGACGACGCAGAAGTGGAGCTGACCGACGCGATTGTCGATGCGGCGGACGAATTGGCGCGACACGGCGAAGGCGATATTTTGGTGTTCCTGCCGGGCGAACGCGAAATCCGCGAAGCCGCCGAAGCCCTGCGCAAATCCACGCTGCGCCGCAACGACGAAATCCTGCCCCTGTTCGCACGCCTGTCGCACGCCGAACAGCACAAAATCTTCCACCCCTCAGGCGCAAAACGCCGCATCGTGCTGGCAACCAACGTTGCAGAAACCTCGCTCACCGTGCCGGGCATCAAATACGTCATCGACACCGGCCTCGCGCGTGTCAAACGCTATTCCGCACGGGCGAAAGTGGAGCAGCTTCATGTCGAAAAAATCTCCCAAGCCGCCGCACGCCAACGCTCCGGCCGCTGCGGACGCGTCTCCGCAGGCGTATGTATCCGACTGTTTTCAGAAGAAGATTTCAACAACCGTACCGAATTCACCGACCCTGAAATCGTCCGCAGCAACCTGGCCGCCGTCATCCTGCGCATGGCAGCATTGAAACTCGGCGACGTAGCGGCATTCCCGTTTTTAGAAATGCCCGATTCGCGGTATATCAATGACGGGTTTCAGGTGTTATTGGAATTGGGGGCGGTGGAGGTCGTCTGAAAATAGAATTTCTATGAAACCCAAAAAGCAGCCTACACATCGTTTGCCCTTCCGATGAACAATACAAAACAACAGTTTCTACATTTATTTAAAAGGTTTGAATTGCAATGAAAATCCAGTATCAACTGACAACAGCAGAATTCAGCAAAGGCTTTTCCGACGGGCAAATACTCTTGATAAAAAAACAAAAGAAAAGACCTCCCCTGCGCTGGTTGATAACCATCATTTTGATTACCTTCTATTCAATTTTTTTCGTCTTATTCCACAAACAGTACGGTCAAGTTTTAAATTTATTAGCCACGCTTGCCAATAGGTCATATGATTTATCTGGCTATGGCGGTTATGAATATTTCCGCTTCGGCATTACATTTACTTTTTGGGGATTCGTCGTTGCCGGAGTTATTTTGCTCGGACAGTTTTCTTTCCTGAGAGCTTCCCGTGGCATTTTTTCATTCGATAAGCTGTATCAGGACAAATCGCCGCTATTCTCCCAAAATACAGTGGAACTTCGCGATAACGGTATTTACCACGAGACAGAAGCCTTCCAAAGTTTGCACTTCTACAAACATATTTACAGCGTGGAAGAAACAAAGGATTGGATTTTCATTTTTCTTGAAAAAAGTATTTTCAAATTCCTGCCTAAGAGTGCATTTCAAGATACACAACAAATACAGTACTTTATTAATCAGATTAAAGAAAACATGAATAAATAATTATCGGATTACCATTAAGCATGAAAAGTGACTTGACCATCTGAAAATAAAAAACAACCTACCGCCCTTAATCAACTCCACAAACCATTTTCAGACGACCTCATTCTTGAAAAACAATCTGTAAACAGATAGCTGTAAAGAATAATGTTGCCACGCACCCAAAACCCTGCCTGCAACTTTTATTGTGAAATTTCCCATTATGAAAAAATCCCTTTTCGTTCTCTTTCTGTATTCATCTCTGCTTACTGCCAGCGAAATCGCCTATCGCTTTGTCTTCGGGATTGAAACTCTGCCGGCGGCAAAAATTGCGGAAACGTTTGCGCTGACATTTGTGATTGCTGCGCTGTATTTGTTTGCGCGTTATAAGGCTTCACGGTTGCTGATTGCGTTGTTTTTCGCGCTCAGCATTATTGCCAACAATGTGCATTATGCGGTTTATCAAAGTTGGATGACGGGCATAAATTATTGGCTGATGCTGAAAGAGATTACCGAAGTCGGCAGTGCGGGCGCGTCGATGTTGGATAAGTTGTGGCTGCCTGCGTTGTGGGGAGTGGCGGAAGCCGTGTTGTTTTGCAGCCTTGCCAAGTTCCGCCGCAAGACGCATTTTGCCGCCGATATATTGTTCGCTGCGGCGATGTTGCTGATTTTTGGACGTTCATTCAGTACGACGCAGGAACACGGTATTTCGCCCAAACCGACATACAGCCGCGTCAAAGCCAATTATTTCAGCTTCGGCTATTTTGTCGGGCGCGTATTGCCGTATCAGTTGTTTGATTTAAGCAAGATTCCTGTTTTCAAACAGCCTGCGCCAAGCAAAACCGGACAAGGCAGTATTCAAAATATCGTCCTAATCATGGGTGAAAGCGAAAGCGCGGCGCATTTGAAACTGTTTGGCTACGGACGCGAAACTTCGCCGTTTTTGACCCAACTGTCGCAAGCCGACTTTAAGCCGATTGTGAAGCAAAGCTATTCCGCCGCTTTGATGACGGCTGTATCCCTGCCCAGCTTTTTCAATGCCATACCGCATGCCAACGGCTACGAACAAATCAGCAGCGGCGATACCAATATGTTCCGCCTCGCCAAAGAGCAGGGTTACGAAACGTATTTTTACAGCGCGCAAGCGGAAAACGAGATGGCGATTTTGAACCTGATCGGCAAAAAGTGGATCGACCATCTGATTCAACCGACCCAACTCGGCTACCGCAACGGCGACAATATGCCCGACGATAAGCTGCTGCCGCTGTTCGACAAAATCAATTTGCAGCAGGGCAAGCATTTTATTGTGTTGCACCAACGCGGTTCGCACGTCCCATACGGCGCGCTGTTGCAACAACAGGATAAGGTGTTCGGCGAAGCCAATATCGTGGACAAATACGACAGTACCATCCACAAAACCGACCAAATGATCCAAACCGTATTCCAGCAGCTGCAAAAACAGCCTGAAAACAACTGGTTGTTTGTTTATACCTCAGACCACGGGCAGTATGTGCACAAAGACACCTTCAACCAAGGCACGGTACATCCCGACAGCTACATCGTACCGCTGGTGTTATACAGCCCTGATGCTGCCGTGCAGCAATCCGCCAACCAAGCCTTTGCGCCTTGCGAAATTGCCTTCCACCAACAGCTTTCAACTTTCCTGATTCACACGCTGGGCTACGATATGAAGGTTTCAGGCTGCACCGAAGGCTCGGTAACCGGTAACCTGATCACAGGCGATGCAGGCAGCCTGAACATCCGCAACGGCAAAGCGGAATATGTTTATCCGCAATAAGGCGGCACAAACCTACAAACAATATAAATTGAGACCACGTCGGACATGAACGCCCGACCTACAAGACTATGCAAAACACTAAAAATCAAGCACGCGGCTCAGGCATTCACGCCCGACACAATCCGACAAACGACAAAACCGTTTCAGACGACCTTCAAAACTTTTCAGGCAATATCGTCGCCCCTCCCCGCTACCGCCTGACCCGCCTCGGCGAGCAAATGGCGCGCCTGCCCATCGACCCGAAAATTGCGCGCATTTTGCTGGCGGCGAAGAAACACGACTGCATGGCGGAAATATTGGTGATTGCGTCCGCGCTGTCGATTCAAGACCCGCGCGAACGGCCGCTGGAGGCACGCGATGCCGCCGCCAAGGCACACGAACGCTTTACCGACAAGCAGTCCGATTTCCTTGCCTACCTGAACATTTGGGACAGCTTCCAGCGCGAGCGCGATAAAGGCTTGTCCAACAAGCAGTTGGTGCAGTGGTGCCGCCAATATTTCCTGTCGCACCTGCGGATGCGCGAGTGGCGCGAGTTGCATCACCAGCTTGCCCAAACCGCGATTGAAATGGGTTTGACCACCAAGGAAGCCGCTTTCAGACGACCTCCCGAAGTCAGGCAGCTCACGTCGTCTGAAAGCCAAGGCGACCAAGACTTATCCGCCAAATTCAAACAAAAACAACTGGATAAGAAACAACACCGCGCCCAAATCCGCGCCGCCAAAGAAGCGGGCTACGAACAAATCCACCGCGCCCTGCTCACCGGCCTTATCGCCAACGTCGGCATGAAATCGCCCGACGGCAACGACTACACCGGCGCGCGCGGCAGCCGCTTCCACCTTTTCCCCGCCTCCGCCCTGTTCAAAGCCAAACCCAAATGGGTGATGGCGGCGGAACTCGTTGAAACAACGAAACTTTACGCGCGCGACGTAGCCGCCATCCAGCCCGAATGGATTGAGCAGGAAGCGCCGCACCTCGTCCGCTACCACTATTTCGAGCCGCATTGGGAACAAAAACGCGGCGAAGTCATCGCCAGCGAACGGGTAACGCTCTACGGCCTGACCGTCCTGCCGCGCCGCCCCGTGTCCTACGGCAGAATCGCCCCCGAAGAAGCGCGCGAAATCTTTATCCGCAGCGCGTTAGTGGCGCAGGAATGCGATTTGAAAGCGGACTTTTTTGTCCACAACAAAAAGCTGATTAAGGAAATTACCGAACTCGAACACAAATCGCGCAAGCAAGACGTGCTGGTCGATGATGAAGCGCTGTTCACGTTTTATCACGAACGGCTGCCCGATTTTTATACGGCGGACGCGGTTTCAGACGGCCTGCATCCTGCAAATCCGCAGCAAACCACCCCCTCCCCCGTGGGGGAGGGCTGGGGAGAGGGCAAAACAGTTGCCGCACAAACCAACTTTTCCGCAACCGCAGCAAACCCTCTCCCTAACCCTCTCCCACAGGAGAGGGAACAGAGTGCCGCAGTTTCAACGGTTTCAGGCAGTCTGAAAACAATGTCTTGCGAAGCAAGGCTGAATTTCTGCGAAGCTAAAACTAAAACCGAAAGCAGCCTGCACTCCCAAAGACTACCTGAAAACCACACTCCACCATTTTCAGACGACCCCAAAACCAAAAAGCAGCCTGCACCCCAAAAAAGCCGTCTGAAACCCCTCCCCCTCGCCGACATCCGCACCTTCCAAGCCTGGCTCAAAACCGCCGAGCGCGACAACCCGCGCCTGCTGTTCCTCAGCCGCGACGACCTCATGCAGCACGCCGCCGCGCACATTACCGAAGAACAATTCCCCAAACACTGGCAAACCGTAGACGGAAAATTCAAACTCAGCTACCGCTTCGAGCCGCACCACCCGCTCGACGGCGTTACCCTCACCCTGCCGCTCACCGTCCTCAACCGCATCAGCCCCGCCGCCCTCGAATGGCTCGTACCCGGCATGATACGCGAAAAAATCCAGTTGCAAATCAAAGCACTGCCCAAACAAATCCGCCGCATCTGCGTGCCCGTGCCCGAATTCATCACCCAATTTTTAAGCCAAAACCCCGACCGCAACGCCCCCATCCTGCCCCAACTCGCCCAAGCCATCGCCAAAACCGCAGGCGACATCCGCATACTCGAGCAAATCAACCAAGACGAATGGGCCGCGTTCAGGCTGCCCGAACACTGCTATTTCAACCTCCGCATCATCGACGACGGCGGACAAGAATTAGCCATGGGGCGCGATTTAATCCAAATCCAGCAACAACTTGGCAAAGCCGCCGCCACCACCTTCCGCGACAACACCCAAGAATTCGAGCGCGACAACGTTACCACATGGGACATCGGCACCCTGCCCGAATACATCAAATTCGCACGCGGCAAACAACAGCTCACCGGCTACCTCGGCCTGCAAAAAGAAAAAGACGGCCGCATCGCCCTGCGCCTGTTCGACACGTCTGCCGCCGCCGAACAAGCCCACAGATTAGGCGTGATCGAACTCATGAAACTACAACTAAAAGAACAAGTTAAAGACCTAAACAAAGGCATCCAAGGCTTCACCCAAGCCGCCATGCTGCTCAAACACATCAACGCCGACACCCTGCGCGACGACCTCACCCAAGCCGTCTGCGACCGCGCCTTTATCGGCGAAGACGAACTGCCGCGCAACGAAAAAGCCTTCAAAGAACAAATCAAACGCGCCCGCAGCCGCCTGCCCGCCGTCAAAGAAGCCCTCAGCCGCTACTTGCAGGAAACCGCCGCCGCCTACGCCGAACTGAACGGTAAACTCGGCAAACACCCGCTCACCCACCTCATGCGCCAACGCCTGCAAACCCTGCTCGCCGCCGGCTTCGCCACCCGCACCCCGTGGGCACAATGGCCGCGCCTCCCCATCTACCTCAAAGCCATGACCCTGCGCCTCGAAAAATACAGCAGCAACCCCGCCCGCGACGCAGCCCGCGAAGCCGACATACAGGAATTGGAACAAATGTGGCAGGAAAAAACCGACAGCTTGGTAAAACAAGGACTACCCGTTTCAGACGACCTCGCCGCGTTTAAATGGATGATTGAGGAATTGAGGGTGTCACTGTTTGCGCAGGAATTGAAGACGCCGTATCCGGTGTCGGTGAAGAGGTTGTTGAAGGTGTGGGAAACGAAGGAGAAATGAATAAAAATGACCCACAAATTTTCGGGCTGCTTGCAAAATGAACAACCTTGCCAACCATCTTAATCAATTACAGAATAAATTTTTACTACCCTTATTCATTATTTAGTACATAATGGAATCAAAAAACAATTTTCTGATACACTTAGAAATAGATAATGCATAAATAAGTATTATTTACCGTAATTTTCACATCAATATAAAACTACAATTGTCCTTGTTGTTTTATTAAAAATAGTCTTTGTATCTAAAAAGGCAGCCTAAATATGATTAAACGTATTACCTTTACACAATATCGACGCTTAAAAGCCCCCTTAGAATTAGAATTTTGCAATCATATTAATATTATTTCAGGATTAAACGGGACGTGTAAATCATCTATCCTATATCTCATCAGCAATGCATTCCAAGCAGAAAAATCCACTAATACTCAATTAGTACCCGCAAGTGAATTGAATGTAATCAACAATATTTCTGCTCAAGTCAATGCAAAAATCGAATTGTTGACAAAAGGTGATAAGGAATACAACGACCTGCCCCTGGACAGCGTGGTGAATTATTTAAAGTATATTATAGCGATGGACAGTCTATTGGATTTAGAAGGCATAATAAGAGTTCGGACGATACTCACTCACGCTTTCGGCTCATTCCTCAATATTCATCTTCTCAAAACCAAAGTCTTCCAACCTTACGTACAGTTTATTTAAGTTTGGCTAGATTGCTACCTTTTGGGGAAATGAAGAACGATACTCCTGTCAAAGGGGTAAGAAAAGAGTTGCCTGAAGAATATAATGCAATTTTCCATCGATTGGTCCAACATATAACTGGCATCAAAATAACTGAATCAACCCCTCAGATTATCGCAAATATTAAAACTCGAACTGAATATTTGACCGATACTGAAGGCATCGACTCCAATACAGCATCAGTTGGCGAAGATAATGCGATTATTATCTTAAAAAATCTAGTACTCCTTCGCTATTACTACGAAAACGCCCCAAATCTACATAGTGTCGAACAACCTGCTTCCATTTTATTAATTGATGAAATGGATGCAACGCTTCATCCTGCTATGCAGCTACGCCTCCTAAATCTCTTAAAAGAATATTCAGAAAACTATAAAATTCAAATTTTTTTTACTACACATAGTCTATATTTGTTAGAGAAAGCATTACTTCCTGCTTATCGTGACAAAATAAAACTGAACTATCTCACTCACCAAGGCGACCATGTAACCTTATTGCCCAAACCATCTATCCAAAAAATTGAAAGACACTTGCAAGAAATTCAAAATGTTAGCTATAGCGCACCACCTAAAATCCCTGTCTTCACTGAAGATGCAGAAGCACGAGTCATTCTCCAATCAATTTTTGGCTATTTCAGCAGTAGATGTAAATATTTTAGAAATTTGAGAGATAAGTTTCATTTTGTAAATGCCAGTATTGGCTGTGAAATATTAAAAGGGATTTTTCAAGACCAATATTTAGATCAAAACACTATGAATGCTATTTGCATATTAGATGGTGATAACACCGGACAGAAAAAAACAAAGCATAATATCATCGTCTTACCTGGTGGAAAGAGTCCCGAACAGTTAATTTTTGATTATTATGATGAATTAGCGAATGAACCAAATTTTGAAATGTATCAGAGTCAAAACTTTTGGAATACTGATACCGCATTGAGTAATGGATTAACTAAACAACGCTATCTTACATCAATTAAACAGCAAATATCAGATATTGAAGAAACTATTGAAGAATTAAAAGAAAGTAGTAAATCCGCATCAGGGATAAGAAGGGAGCGGAATAAAAAAATCTTCAAAAATAATCTTGAAGAATTTAAAATAGTTTTTGATTTTTGGTTAGATAACCATTACTCGGAAATGGAAAAATTTTATCGAGATTTACGCTTTTGTTTCCGTAAAGTAGCATTATTACATAAATTAGATCCTGAGCTTTGGCCAGAAAATGCTCGTTTAAGTGAAAATAGAATACCGGACAATTCTTAATGAGAATAACTTTTTTAGTTTATTATTGAGAATAAAAAAATATTGAGTAAAAAATATGGCAGGCAACCCAAAACCCCTAACACCTTTACGCTATCCTGGCGGTAAAGGGGCTTTTGCTCCTTTTGTAAAATCAGTCATTGAAACAAATCATCTCAAAGGCGGTCATTATATGGAACCGTTTGCAGGTGGAGCAGGCGTAGCATTGGATTTACTCTTCAACGGCTATGTTTCCGATATCCATATTAATGATGCAGATTTGGCCATCTATCACTTTTGGCATGCTATCGTTACTAATACAGATGATTTTCTAGCACTACTACAACAAGCTCCCTTAACTAACTATTGAAGAATGGGAGAAACAAAAGCTGATTTTAAAACATCCTGAAAACCATTCTGATTTAGAGCATGGTTTTGCAACTTTTTATTTAAATCGCACCAATCACTCTGGTATTTTAAAAGCGGGCGTAATTGGTGGTAAAGCCCAAAATGGTACATACAAATTGGATGCTCGGTTTAATAAAGTCCGTTTATCTACCCTAATTAAACGTATTGCTAATTATGCCAATAATATTCATGTGTATAACCTTGATGCGCTTGAACTATTAGGTAAAGCAGACCAAATATTACCTTCCCCTGCTTTAATCTATCTTGACCCACCTTACTATATTAAAGGTCATCGTTTGTACCGTAATTTCTATAATCATGATGACCACGTTCAGATTTGTGATGCTTTAGGTACAATTAAAACACCTTGGATTGTTTCATATGATAATTGTAATGAAATTAAATCTATTTATAAAAATTATTATCAAGAAGAATACATCTTATCCTACTGCGCATATAAAAGAATTAAGGGTTCCGAAGTCATGATTTATGGGAAAAATGTATTGAGACCTAACAGCAAGTTGTAGCCTACATATAATTATGTATGCGCTTTAGGTACATATTCCAGCGATCTTCCAAACTACTCCCCCAACCACCCCAAAAGGTCGTCTGAAACCGATTTTCAGACGACCTTTTACCACTTTGCCAAACAAGAATTCCCGCCGCCCTCTCCCCAAACGTCGCCCGAACCAGTAAACTTCCCATATTTCAACAACTTCTTGGAAACCAACCATGCCCCGTATCCATCCGCTCCACCTGTTCCCGCCCCACATCGCCGAACGCGGCCTGCTGTATTTTCAGCAGGGCAAGGTTCGCGATGTCCAAAAAACTTCCGCCGGGCGTTATCGGGCGGAGGTGTGCGGTTCGGAAAACTATTCGGTATGGCTGAAGCTGGATAGTGATTTGTACATTAAGGACGGGGGCTGCGATTGTCCTTATGGCGGGGCGTGCAAGCATATGGCGGCGTTGTGGTATGCGGTGCGCGCTCAAACGCCGGACGGGCAGCCTGACGAATCTGACGCGCAACAGCCTAAAAAGGGCGGCAATCCGTATCGGCAGCAGCTCTCTAGTATCTTTTCCCGAACCCGATATTATGATTACTACGAAGCCGCTGATTTGGGCTTCAGGCTGCAAAACTGGTTGGAAGATGTGGCGCAGGAGGGGACGGCGGCGTTGCAGCAGGCTTTGCCTCTGTTGATACCGCGTTTGCAGGATGCTTTTGAAAAGGCGGACGATTCGGACGGTATGTTGGGCGATGCTATGTATATGGCAATCGACCTGCTGGAAGAGGCGGTCATGGAAAATGTCCCGAAGCGTTTGATTAATTTTTTGGACAAATGTTTGGACGACAGCCGCTATTTTGATTTCTCGGAGGCAGGCAATAAAATCTACCAAATCCGCGCCCGAATCTGGCGACTGCGCGGCGAATGGCAGGCGTGGCAAGATTATGTGGCTAAACGTTTGGCTGCTACCGAGTCGGGTTGGGAACATGAATTTTGGGCATTCGAGGGTTGGCAGGTTTTGCAGGCGAAAGGCGATACTGCTGCCGCGCAGGATTATTTCAGACGACATCTGCACCTGCCGCAATTCAGACAAATTGCGGTAGAACAAGCAGTCGGGCAGCAAGATTGGGCGGAAGCGGAACGCCTCTTGCGCGAAGGCATCAGCATTGCCGAAGATGAAGGAACGCTCGGCACAGCGCACAAATGGAAGCTGCAACTTTTCGATGTATTGAAGGAAACCGGTAAAAATGTACGCGAGATCGCAGCGGATTTGGCGTTTTCCACCAGCCTTTCATTGCCGCATTACGAAGCCTGGAAAGCCACGTTTCCCGCCGCCGAATGGCCGGATGAATTCAACCGCCTGCTTACGCGCTTGTCGGGTCAATATTCGCTGCAAGCTGAAATATTCGAGCATGAACAGGAATTCGACCGGCTGCTCGCCCTATTGCAGCAACACCTTTCGTTGTACATGATGGAACGTTTTGCCCCGTCTTTCCCAGAGCTGTATCACGACCAAATCGTGGCTTGCTACCTGAAAATCTTTGCAGTTGAAATCGACGAAGCAAGCAACCGTAAGCAATACCGCCAGCTCTTGAACCAATTAAAGACCCTCCGCCGCCAATATTCCGCACAACGGCAGGCGATAGAAGACTTTGCCGACGAAATCAGGGAGCGATATAGCGAAAAACCGCGTCGGCCTGCGCTGTTGGAAGAATTGGATCGGGCGGGGTTTTAGGGTGCAGGCTGTCTAATTTGGCAACGTCTCACATTCACACACCAGCAAATCACACAAACTTGGAATCTGCGTGCAGCCTTTCTAAACTCCCCCTTCCCTACCAAACCAAAGGTCGTCTGAAATCCGTTTTCAGACGACCTTTACGTCCGTAGGCAATGCTTCCCCGTATGCCGCGCTCCAATCGGTTATAGTGGATTAACTTTAAACTGGTACGGCGTTGCCTCGCCTTGTCGTACTATCTGTACTGTCTGCGGCTTCGTCGCCTTGTCCTGATTTAAATTTAATCCACTATAAATTATGTACACAACGCTTTCCCGCCTATCTGCACACCTTTCCTGCTTTCAGACGACCTTTTGTCATTTTGTAAAGCAAGGATAAGAAAATTATGAAAGAATACCTGTTTGGCTTAATTGCCCTTGCTGCCTGATATGAAGAGGGTTACTCTTCTGCATAAATTTGATTTGATTACCCGGTCGGGGTTAAACGTAAAGGAACTATGATGAAAAAATACCTCATGCTATTTGCTCTTTTCGCTGCTGCTGGCGCTCAGGCAAAAGAATTTTTCCGTGTGACTGATTTGCCCGACGGCTGGCAGGCGCATATTTCTGTCGAGAGTTGCAAAGACAATCATTGCGGCGGCAAAGGCGCGGTGTTTTTGTATCACCCTAAGCAGGAAACCACAAATGTTTTTAAGAGTGACGACCTGATATTTGAACGCGGCGAAGGCAGCAAAATCTCTGCAGCAAAAAGCCCTTTGATTATGAAAGACTTTACCTTTGACGGACTCAAAGATATTGCCGTTGCGACCGGCAATAAGGGCCCTAAAGACTCTCCTACATACGATATCTACGTGCAAGGCGAGTATGGTTATTTTAGCTCCAATTATTCACTGTCTGAATTGACCAAGAATTACATGGGGATGTTCCGCGTCGACAACAAACAAAAAGCGCTGATTGTGACGAACGAAGTTGACTGCTGCACCCGTATCGAAGAACGCTATCGTTACAACCCCGATGAGTATAATCTGGTGCCGTTCTACTCCCGTTCAGTCGATACCTCTGACGAGGACAAGGTCGTGGTAACTGAAACCCGAACCGACCGTCGTGGCAACGAGAAAACCACTACCCGAACCTACACCCCCGCACAATGGCAGCGTCTGAATAAATAATCCGGTCAGATCGGATAGGAATCCGCCACATGGCTGGCGGAGGGTGCGAACCTAAAGATGCCAATATATAAGGTCGTCTGAAAACTTGAGATTCAGGTTTTCAGACGACCTTTATCATAGAAAAAAGCCCGCAAATCCCTTACAATACGCCCCTAAAATTTTGAAAGCACACAAGAATCATGGAAGCCGAAGTAATCAACCAGCTCAACAACACCCTGAACGATTTGGAAAAGCGCAGCGAAGACATCCGCGTCTATATGGACTATCAGGGCAAGAAAGACCGATTGGAAGAAGTCATCGGCCTTTCCGAAGACCCTGAGCTGTGGAACGACCCGAAACGCGCCCAAGAAATCGGCAAAGAGCGCAAAATCCTCGAAGGCATCGTGTTGACGCTCGACAACATCGCGTCGGGCATCGAAGACAACCGTATGCTGATTGAAATGACCGTCGAAGAAAACGACGAAGAAGGTTTCGCCGCCGTGCAGGAAGACGTGGCGGGACTGGAAAAACAAATGGCGGACTTGGAGTTCAAACGGATGTTCAACCAGCCCGCCGACCCGAACAACTGCTTTATCGACATCACCGCAGGCGCGGGCGGTACGGAAGCGGAAGACTGGGCGGGCATGCTGTTCCGCATGTACAGCCGCTACGCCGAGCGCAAAGGCTTCAAAATCGAAATCCTTGAAGAAGACGACGGCGAAATTGCGGGCATCAACCGCGCCACCATCCGCGTTGAAGGCGAATACGCCTACGGCTTGCTGCGCACGGAAACCGGCGTTCACCGACTGGTGCGCTACTCGCCGTTTGACTCGAACAACAAACGCCATACGTCGTTCTCATCCGTGTTCGTGTACCCCGAAATCGACGATTCCATCGAAATCGAAATCAACCCCGCCGATTTGCGTATCGACACCTACCGCGCATCGGGCGCGGGCGGTCAGCACATCAATAAAACCGACTCCGCCGTGCGTATTACCCACGAGCCGACGGGGATTGTAGTGCAGTGTCAAAACGACCGTTCGCAACACGCCAACAAAGCCGCTGCGATGGAAATGTTGAAATCCAAACTGTATGAATTGGAAATGCGCAAACGCAACGAAGAGAAACAGGCGTTGGAAGAAGGCAAATCCGATGTAGGTTGGGGCAGCCAAATCCGTTCATACGTCTTGGACTCCTCACGCATCAAAGACTTGCGCACAGGCTACGAAGTCGGCAACACTAAAGCCGTATTGGACGGCGATTTGGACGGATTCATCGAAGCCAGCCTGAAACAGGGCGTGTAAACCTCAAAATATCAAAAGGTCGTCTGAAAACCAGAGATTTCTGGTTTTCAGACGACCTTTTGATTTTCTAAGTTCAGCCTCAGTCCGAATTATTTACATTTTTCTTTAGCCGCATTGACGGCGGCGGTCAGGCTTTTTTCGTTGACTTCGCCGGTGATGGTTTGTTTGTAGCCGCATTTCGGGGCTTCGACGACGGTGAACGGCAATACGCCGACGTTGTTGCCGTAAGACTTCATGAAATTGCGGCTGTCCGCGCCGGTATAACGCCAAACATGATAGCTGACGGGGGTTTGTTTCAGGAATTTGCCGATGTTGTCGGAAGTATCCAACGCGATGCCGACCATATCGACGCTGCCTTTTTTCTGCGCTTTGTACCACGCGGACATGGCGGGCATTTCCTTACGGCACGGACCGCACCAAGTCGCCCACAGGTTCACCACGCGCACAGGGGCTTTGAGTGATTGCAGGCTTTGCGGCTTGTTGTCGTTCCAGCCTGCCAGCGGGTCGGCGGCAAATGCAGGGGCAGACAGGGCGGCAGTCATCAAAACAGAGGCAAGCAATAATTTTTTCATAAGTTCCATCCTTTGCATCAATCAGATGATGGCATTGTAACCCCTTTCAGCGTGCTGTCTATGGAGAAAATGAAGATGTTGGATTTTAGCGGTAAAAAATGACGATTATCGGGTGATAAGTTGAGTAAATCTCCAATGCAGCCGATAATAAAGCCCATCAGCAAAATCTATATACATCGGAGAACGCTATGTCGTCTGAATTCACGCTCTACCACAATCCCCGTTGCAGCAAATCACGTGCCGCTTTCGACCTGCTCGAAGCGCACGGCATCAAAGCCGAAGTCGTCAAATACCTCGACACCCCGCCTGATTTGGCGACACTGAAAGACATTTTTGCCAAACTGGGCTTGGAGTCCGTACGCGGCATGATGCGTGTCAAAGACGACTTGTACAAAGAACTCGGTTTGGACAATCCCGACCTCGACAACCAAGCCTTGCTCGAAGCCATCGCCGCCCACCCTGCCCTGCTCGAACGCCCCATCCTGACCACACAGGACAAGGCCGCCATCGGCAGACCGCTCGAAAACATCGAAGCCCTGTTGGACTGAAGCGCGGGAAGGCCGTCCCTACATGATTTCCCTGTTTCGCAGCCGCAACGGCTTGCGCTACTACCTCTTTCGCGGCATAGGTCTGAGTATCCTGTTGATACTCGGCATATTCGGCGTTGGCGCATGGCAGGTGTACCACACCGGCTCGCAGCCGCTGCCGCGTCATGTCCGCGCCGATGCCGCCCTCGTACTCGGCGCCGCCGCATGGGACAAACGGCCTTCGCCCGTTTTCCGCGAACGCATCAACCACGCCATCACCCTCTACCAAAGCCACCGCGTTGAAAAAATCGTCTTCACCGGCGGCACATCCAAAAAAGGCTACATGACCGAAGCCGAAGTCGGTCGGCGTTACGCCCTCAAACAAGGCATACCTGCGCACAACATCATCTTTGAAAATACCTCGCGCAACACCTACGAAAACATCCGCAACATCCGTCCGATACTGCGCGCCGAAGGCATTGAGAGCATCATCATCGTCAGCGACCCCTACCACCTCGCCCGCGCCCTCGAAATCGCCTCCGACCTCGACATCGAAGCCTACATTTCCGCCACGCCGACCACGCGGTTCGACCAAGGCAAAGAAAAAAACAAATTCCTGCTTCAAGAAAGCTACGCCCTCTTCCTCTACCGCATCGGCAAATGGAGCGAAAACTTTTGGGACTGGCTGACGATGAGTCAAACAGAGGACGAATAAATGAAAAAGGTCGTCTGAAAACCGAATTTTGAGGTTTTCAGACGACCTTTCATTGTCCGATTCCGTTTAAAAACAGTAAAATACCCGTTTTAAAAGAATCTGGAGCCATCATGACCGTCAAAACCCGTTTCGCCCCCAGCACCACCGGCTACCTGCACATCGGCGGCGTACGCACCGCCTTGTTTTCATGGGCGTTTGCCCGCCATCATAAAGGCGAGTTCTTATTGCGTATAGAAGACACCGACTTGGTGCGTTCTACCGCCGAATCCGTCAACATCATCCTCGACGGCATGAAATGGGTCGGTCTCGATTACGACAACGCCGACAACGTCGTGTACCAAACCCGCCGTTTCGACCGCTATACGGCCTGAGCCTATGATTTTTGCAGCCGCTATTTCAATCGGATGTAAAACGTACCGTCCGGCACGACGGGCAGGTATTTGCGGTAGAAGTCCAGATAGGTCTTGTTTGGGTCTATGTCGGCAAACTGCTGCGGATACAGGGTTTTGGCGATAAATTGCGCGCTGGCCAAATCGGCGATCGAGCGGGAGGCGGTGTGGTAGATGCCGTAAACGCGTTTGTTTTTGACGGCAGGAATGTCTGCCCAGCCTTTGCGTTTGACAAATCCGGCCAGGCGGCGTTGCGCATCGGCCTGGCTGATGCCTATACCCATCGCCATAATGCCAGGCTTGTCTTTATGGCCGTTTTCCGTCCCCGAAATGACGATGACGTCGGGTTTGGCCGTCAGGAATTTTTCAGGGTTTATCGGTCCCCAGTTTTTAACGTAAGGCGCGGCGATATTGTTGCCGCCTGCTGTGTCGGCAATCGCGCCCCACATATCTTTGCCGAAGGTGTAGCTGTATTCGGACGGGCCTTTGTCGCCGAACTCGATATAGATTTTCGGTTTGGACTGCTTGGCGCGCGCGACGCGTTTTTGGATATCGGCAATGCCTCGGGCGTATTCGGCGGCAATTTTTTGGGCGCGCGCCTGCGTACCGTTGAGTTCGCCGAAAATTTCCGCACTGCGCGTGTGCCGCGCGACGGTTTCGGCGTTGAAATCGACCACGACGACGGGGATGCCTGCCGCTTTAATGCGCGGCAGGTGGGTGGCGATGGCCTTATACTGCCAGTCGGCCAGAATCAATACGTCCGGCTTGAGCGCGAGCGTTTTCTCCAGTGAAAACGTGCCGGTGCTGATGTTGCCGATGTCCGCAATGTTTTGCAGCGTAGGCAGCTTCTGTTTGAACATCGCCCAGCTGCCGGGATTGAATTTCTCCCAAAACTCACGCGAAATGCCGATGACGTTTTTAAATTTGTCCGCGCCCGTTACCGCGATATAGTCGGGATAGTAAAACGCCAAAACCGCGCGTTTGACAGGGACATCGACTTTGACTTCGCGTCCCAATACGTCTTTGATAGTTATGATTTCGGCTTGGGCAAAAAGGGGCAGGAGGGCGAGGGCGGCAAATAAAGCGCGTTTGTTCATGAGCGGATACTTTCAAAGAAATGATTATCATTTGTCTTGTTTTCAGGAGAAAAGTTCCCAGACGGTCCTTCTGCGCCGACATTATTTTCAGACGGCCTTACATTGTTTAAACCTTGCCAAAAAAGTAAAATACCTGTTTTCAAAGACTTTGGAGCCATCATGACCGTCAAAACCCGTTTCGCCCCCAGCCCCACCGGCTACTTACACATCGGCGGCGTGCGCACCGCCTTGTTTTCATGGGCGTTTGCCCGCCATCATAAAGGCGAGTTCCTATTGCGTATCGAAGACACCGACTTGGCTCGCTCTACTGCCGAATCCGTCAACATCATCCTCGACGGCATGAAATGGGTCGGCCTGAACTACGACAACGCCGACAACGTCGTGTACCAAACCCGCCGTTTCGACCGCTATAAAGAAGTCATCGCCGAACTCTTGGAAAAAGGCGCCGCCTACTACTGCTATTGCAGCAAAGAAGAGCTGGAAGCCATGCGCGAGAAAGCCGAAAAAGAAGGCACGGCAACTTACGACCGCCGCTGGCGTCCGGAAGAAGGCAAAACCCTGCCCGAAATCCCTGCCGACGTGCAACCCGTCGTCCGCTTCAAAACGCCTTTAGACGGCGTGACTCAATGGACAGACTTGGTCAAAGGCGAAATTTCCATTCCCAACGAAGCACTCGACGACCTGATTATCGCCCGCGCCGACGGCACGCCGACCTACAACTTCTGCGTCGTGGTGGACGACTACGACATGGGTGTTACCCACGTTATCCGCGGTGACGACCATGTGAACAACACCCCGAAACAAATCAACATCTTAAAAGCCATCGGCGCAAACCTGCCAGAATACGGCCACCTGCCCATGATTCTCAACGAACAAGGCAAAAAAATCTCCAAACGCAGCGGCGATACCGTCGCCATCACCGACTTCGGCGCGATGGGCATCCTGCCCGAAGCCATGCTCAACTATCTGGCGCGTTTGGGTTGGGCGCACGGCGACGACGAGTTCTTCACGATGGAACAATTCATCGAATGGTTTGATTTGAAAGACGTTTCCCCGTCTCCAAGCCGCATGGACTTGAAGAAACTCTACTGGATCAACGGCGAACACATCAAAATCACCGCCAACGAAAAACTCGCCGAACTCATCAAGCCCCGCCTCGCCCTGCGCGATATTTACGACACGGCAAAACCCGCGTTGGAAGACGTGTTGGCACTGGTCAAAGACCGCGCCCAAGACCTGAACACCCTCGCTGACGAGTGCCTCTACTTCTACGTCAAACAAACGCCCGCCGAAGCGGACGTGCAGAAACATTGGGACGACGAAGCCGCCGCCCGTATGCTGCGCTTCGCCGAACACCTCGAAGGGTTGGAAGACTGGAACGCCGAAGCCATCCACGACCTGTTCAAACCTTTCTGCGATGAAGAAGGCATCAAAATGGGCAAACTCGGCATGCCCCTGCGCCTCGCCGTCTGCGGCACGGCGAAAACACCCAGCGTCGATGCCGTGTTGGCATTAATCGGCAAGGAAGAAGTGTTGAAACGGATACGTTCTTAAAGCATTGAAAAGGTCGTCTGAAAATTTTCAGACGACCTTTTTGGTTTCTCAGGGACTTATTCTTCGCTTTGGTTTTTATCTTTTTTGCGCCATAAGCCTTTAAACAGCGCGCCTGCCCCAATCACGCCGACAGCAATCAATTTGCCGAATTTGGCAAGTAATGCGCCTGCAAGGGCCAACAAGCCCAGTTTTTTCGCAGCCAATCCGCCGACTAAGGCAGCCAATCCGTATTCCGCCACTTTGTCGGTCGCGGCATTGAAATCGCTGTAACGCTTGCCTTCGTTGAATTCGATATTGCCCAATAATTCCCGTGCGATAGGTTTGTATTGGTCTACGCTGTTCAAATCGGTAACCATGGTCAGTTCGATAAAACCTTCGCGGCCGAGCTGGTAAGTGTTGTAGTTGATGGCAGGATTTTGGTCGGGTTTGTTTTTCTCCCAAACGTCAATCGACCAAATCAGGCGGTGGGTAGCCGCATCATATTGCGGTTTTTCCACCCAGCCGCGCGTTTCCAATTCAGGCAGGTTGCGGGCAGCACGTTCTTTGTTTTGCTCCTCAGAACCTTCTTTCAGCTGCTTGAGCATGCCTTCGACATCCCATTCTTTGGCATCGTCGTCTTTGATGTAACCTGAATCATTGAAATTCAAATCGACCCACCAAGGGGCTGCGCTATCTTTATTTTTTTGCTCCGGAATAATAAGCCCATAGCGGTCGGGATTTGTGCCATTACCCCATTCTTCCATCAAGCTATTGGCGGCATCTTTTTTAATAAAGACCATTTGGGCGGGCAGTTTTAGTTTTGCCTGGTTGCCCAAGTCGATAACTGCCGGGCCGGTGATTGTTTGTTTGGCGATCTCGTCCTCTGAAACAGTTGAAGCATTTTTCGAGTTTGGCGCAGATGCTTCGACAGCTGAAGCAGTATCCGGTTTGGCGGCATACGCAGGCAAGGTTTGGAGGGATAACAAGGCTGCCAAAACAGCGCAGGCGAGACGGTTGCTTTTCATCATGGGGTTTCCATAAAAATGAGTTAAAAAATGCGGACAGCCGAAACACCATACGCTCCGGCATGACCAAAGGAGGAGGTTTGCAATAAACAAACCTATGCTTGCATATTAATATGCCTATGGTTTGAAAAAAATGCAGATAAATTTTCCGATTGGCAGCAATTTACTACCCAAAGGTATAGGCAGCGTTTTCGTCGGCTTACCGGACTGACTGGACGAACATTTCGAGCATTTTCGCAGTATCACGCCGCGACCGTTCCCGCCAATCAAAAAGGTCGTCTGAAAACCGGAAATCCCAATTTTCAGACGACCTTTTCATGTTTCAGTTCCTATCAAGCGTCAATGTTTTGCGCAATAAGTGCGTTGTTTTCGATGAAGGCGCGGCGCGGTTCGACTTCGTCGCCCATCAGGGTAACGAATACTTCGTCGGCGGCGATGGCGTCTTCGATGCGCACTTTCAACAGACGGCGCACGGCGGGATCCATCGTGGTTTCCCAAAGCTGTTCGGGGTTCATTTCGCCCAAACCTTTGTATCGCTGGATGGACATGCCTTTTTGGGCGTTTTGGAGCAGGATGTTCAGCGCGGTTTCAAAGCTGTCCACGTCGTACTCGTTCTCGCCTTTGTAGAGCTTGGCGCCCTCGCCGACCAAGCCTTTGAGCGCGGCGGCGGTTTGGGTGAGGGTTTGGTAGGCTTTGCTGTTGAGGAACTTGGGTTCGATGTAGCTGACCATGACGTTGCCGTGCAGCTTGCGGGTGATTTTGATGAAGCGGTTGCCTTCGTGCCCTTCGATGCGTTCGAGGGCGACTTCTTTTTCGTCGAGCAAGCCGGAAAGTTCGGCAACGGCTTTATCGGCGTTTTCAGACGACGTCAAATCGACGGGCGACGCGTGCAGCATGGCGCGCAGGACGAGTTCGTCCACGAAGCGGCTTTCCTGTTCGATGACGGTTTTTGCCAACAGGAATTGTTTGGCGGTATCGGCAAGTTCTGCGCCTTCGATGGTGCGGCCGTCTGAAACGATTTTGGCTTTTTCCAAAGCGAGGCCGAGCAGCCATTGGTCTTTTTCCAGTTCGTCTTTGAGGTAACGCTCTTGCTTGCCGTATTTGGCTTTGTAGAGCGGCGGCTGGGCGATGTAGATGTAGCCGCGTTCGACCAGTTCGGGCATTTGGCGGTAGAAGAAGGTCAGGAGCAGGGTGCGGATGTGCGCGCCGTCCACGTCGGCATCGGTCATGATGATGATGCGGTGGTAACGCAGTTTTTCGGGGTTGAACTCTTCTTTGCCGATGCCTGCGCCCAACGCGGTAATCAGGGTGGCGACCTCTTGGCTGGCAAGCATTTTTTCAAAACGGGCTTTTTCGACGTTCAGGATTTTGCCTTTGAGCGGCAAAATGGCTTGGAATTTGCGGTCGCGGCCTTGTTTGGCGGAACCGCCTGCGGAATCGCCCTCGACCAGATAAAGTTCTGACAATGCGGGGTCTTTTTCTTGGCAGTCGGCGAGTTTGCCGGGCAGCCCCAAGCCGTCCATCACGCCTTTGCGGCGGGTGATTTCGCGGGCTTTGCGGGCGGCTTCGCGCGCGCGGGCGGCATCAACGATTTTGCCGGTTATGATTTTGGCTTCGTTCGGATTTTCTTCGAGGAAGTCGGTCAAAGCTTGGTTGATGACTTCGTTGACGACGGGGCCGATTTCGCTGGAAACCAGTTTGTCTTTGGTTTGCGACGAGAATTTGGGGTCGGGCAGTTTGACGGACAACACGCAGGTCAAACCTTCGCGCATATCGTCGCCGGCGGTTTCAACTTTGGCTTTTTTGGCGACTTCGTTGGCTTCAATGTAGCTGTTGATGGTGCGCGTCATCACTTGGCGTAACGCGGTCAAGTGCGTACCGCCGTCGCGCTGAGGGATGTTGTTGGTGAAGCACTGCACGCTTTCCTGATAGCTGTCGTTCCACTGCATCGCGCATTCGACGCTCATGCCGTCTTTCTCGCCAAACGCGTAGAAGATTTTTTCGTGCAACGGCGTTTTTTTGCGGTTCATGTATTGCACGAACCCAGCCACACCGCCGGAAAGGGCGAAGCTTTCGTGTTTGCCGTCGCGCTCGTCAATCAATTCGATGTCCACGCCGTTGTTCAGGAAGGAAAGTTCGCGGATGCGTTTGGCGAGGATGTCGAAGCTGTATTCGACGTTGCCGAAGGTTTCCGCGCTGGCGAGGAAGCGCACGGTCGTACCTTTTTTGTCGGAATCGCCGACAACTTTCAACGGCTCTTCGGTTTCGCCGCGCACGAAGCGGACGAAGTGTTCTTTGCCGTCGCGGTAGATGGTCAGCGTTACCCAGTCGGACAGCGCGTTGACGACGGACACGCCCACGCCGTGCAGACCGCCGGAGATTTTGTAGCTGTTGTTGTCGAACTTGCCGCCCGCGTGCAATACGGTCATGATGACTTCGGCGGCGGAGCGTCCTTCTTTCGGGTGGATGCCGGTGGGCATACCGCGCCCGTTGTCGGCCACGCTGACGGAATTGTCGGCATGGATGGTTACGGTGATTTTGTCGCAATGTCCCGCCAGTGCTTCGTCGATGGCGTTGTCCAATACTTCGAACACCATGTGGTGCAGGCCGCTGCCGTCCTGCGTGTCGCCGATATACATACCGGGGCGTTTGCGTACCGCTTCCAAGCCTTCCAGCACTTGTATGCTGTCGGCGCCGTATTCTTCGTGTTTTTGGTCAGTCATGGTCTTTATCTGTAAGATTTTTTTAAAAGAATTTCTGCTGAGGTCGTCTGAACGACAGTTGAGCACGCCACCCGGACGGTCAAGCTGTCCGATGGACGGAAATAGACCGTTATTATACCTGATTCTGCTGGATAATTCAGCGGCTTAGCACGTTTGCGGCGGCTTCGGAGCGGCAAAATTTCGTTATCAAACCGTATCGTCTTCAGCCTGCTTCAGTTTGTCCGCCGTTCCATCTGGGCACGCCTTCGGTTTCGATGTCGAACATGTCCAAGGCATGTGCCACGCTGTGGGTAATGATGTCGTCAACGGTTTGCGGCTGCTGATACATAGCGGGGATGGGCGGGAAAATAATGCCGCCCATCTCGGTCACTCGGCGCATGTTTTCAATATGGGCGAGGTTTAACGGCGCTTCACGCACCATCAACACTAAGCGCCGGCGTTCTTTCAAGACCACATCGGCAGCGCGGGTCAACAGATTGTCGCCGAACCCGTGTGCGACAGATGCCAGCGTCCGCATGGAGCAAGGCGCAATCAACATACCGTCCGTTTTAAACGAGCCACTGGCAATACGTTCGCCGATGTGGTTGACGGAATACACAATATCGGCGAGCGCATAGACTTCTTCTTTGGTGTAGTCTGTTTCCAAAGCGCGTGTCATTTCTGCACCTTTGGAAACAACCAAATGCGTTTCGACGTCGTGTGCGCGCAAAAGCTGTAAGGCTTTGACACCATATTGGAAACCGCTGGCACCGCTGATGCCGATAATCAGGCGTCGGGTCATAAATAATCTTTCTGTGGGTCGTCTGAAAAATAACCGAGGGGGTTCATTATAGTAAAAATCGCCACTTGGAATAACACAGCAATACAAATTGTCGGCGCTCGCGAATATCCGATAGAATACTGTTTTTTCATTCTTAGGGTCGTCTGAAAGGGACACGATATGGCAAAAGCAAAAGGCGGTTTGGGCCGCGGTTTAGATTCCCTGATTTCCAACGGCGTGGACAACAGCAGCAGCGACCGCCTGACTACCGTCGCCATCAACGACATCCAACCCGGCCGCTATCAGGCGCGGGTACAGATGGACGACGAAGCCTTACAGGAATTGGCGGATTCGATTAAGGCGCAAGGCGTTATCCAGCCGGTCATCGTGCGCGAACACGGCCTTTCCCAATACGAACTGATTGCCGGCGAACGCCGCTGGCGCGCATCCCAGCTCGCCGGACTGACCGAGATTCCGGTCGTCATCAAAACCATCAGCGACGAAACCGCGCTGGCAATGGGTTTGATTGAAAACCTGCAACGCGAAAACTTAAACCCGATTGAAGAAGCGCAAGGTTTGAAACGCCTTGCCGACGAGTTCGGACTGACTCATGAAACCATCGCTAAGGCAGTCGGCAAAAGCCGCAGCGCCATTTCCAACAGCCTGCGCCTGTTGAGCCTGCCCGAGCCTGTCCAAGAAATGCTCTACCACCGCCATCTTGAGATGGGGCACGCCCGCGCCCTGCTGACCCTGCCTGTGGTTGAGCAGCTCGAATTGGCGCAAAAAGCGGTGAAAAACGGTTGGTCGGTACGCGAAGTCGAACGCCGCAGCCAAATCGCCCATCAAGCCAAACAGGAAATCAAAAAAACCATCAGCCCCGATATACGTCGTCTGAACGACGTTTTGACCGAAAGGCTGGGCGTTAATGCGGAAGTCAAAACCACCAATCACAAAAAAGGCAAAATCGTCCTCCACTTCGATACGCCGGAAACATTTGAGTATCTGCTGAAACAGTTGGGCATTGATTATCAGGCATAAGACGAAAATCAGATATCGACCAAAAGCCTTTTCGACCACTTTTCAAGCCGTGTTTTGCATGATGCGAAACCCGGCTTTTTCAATATATAGTGGATTAACTTTAAACCGGTACGGCGTTGCCTCGCCTTAGCTCAAAGAGAACGATTCTCTAAGGTGCTGAAGCACCAAGTGAATCGGTTCCGTACTATCTGTACTGTCTGCGGCTTCGTCGCCTTGTCCTGATTTAAAGTTAATCCACTATAAGTCCCATGCTTGCCAACATGAAAAAGGTCGTCTGAAAACCCTTGTTTCAGGTTTTCAGACGACCTTTTGTCTTGTTTCAAACCGCTTCAATCAGTCTTTGAAACGTTTGAACACCAGCGTACCGTTGGTACCACCGAAGCCGAAGGAGTTGGAGATGGCAACGTCGATTTTCGCGTCGCGCGCTTCGTTGGCGCAGTAATCCAAATCGCAGCCCGCTTCGATGTCTTGTTCGAAGATGTTGATGGTCGGCGGGGATTTTTGCTCGTGTACCGCCAACACGCTGTACAACGCTTCCACGCCGCCTGCTGCGCCGAGCAAGTGGCCGGTCATGGATTTGGTGGAGTTGACGATGACTTTGCGGGCGTGGTCGCCCAGCGCGCGTTTGAGCGCTTTGGTTTCGTTGGCATCTCCCAGCGGGGTGGACGTGCCGTGTGCGTTGACGTAATCAACGTCTTCGGGATTCAGTCCGGCATCTTTCAGCGCGCGGGTAACTGCCAACGCAGGGCCTTCTTCGTTCGGAGCGGTAATGTGGTAAGCATCGGAACTCATGCCGAAGCCGACGATTTCGGCGTAGATTTTCGCGCCGCGTTTTTTGGCGTGCTCCAACTCTTCCAACACCAGCACGCCCGCGCCTTCGCCGATAACGAAACCGTCGCGACCTTTGTCCCACGGACGGGAAGCGGTGGCGGGATCGTCGTTGCGGGTGGAAAGTGCTTTCATGGCAGCAAAGCCGCCCACGCCCAAAGTGCTGATCGCGCCTTCGGCACCGCCTGCAATCATCACGTCCGCGTCGCCGTATTTAATCAGTCGGGCGGAGTCGCCGATGGAGTGTGCGCCGGTGGTACAGGCGGAAACCATGCCGTAGCTGGGGCCGCGGTAGCCTTTGAGGATGGTTACATGACCCGCAATCAGGTTGATCAACGAACCGGGAATGAAAAAAGGGTTGATTTTGCGCGCGCCGCCTTCTATAACGGCTTTGCCGGTAGCTTCGATGCTGGGCAGGCCGCCGATACCGGAACCGATATTCACGCCGACGCGGTCTTTGTCGAGGCTTTCCAATTCGTCCAAACCGGCATCGCTGATGGCTTGCAGCGCGGCGGCGATGCCGTAGTGGATGAACACGTCCATGCGGCGGGCTTCTTTCGCGCTGATGTATTGGCCGATGTCGAAATCGCGCACTTCGCCGGCGATTTGGCTGTTGATATCGGATGCGTCAAAGCGGGTAATCCGGCCGATGCCGCTTTTGCCTGCGAGCAGGTTGCTCCATGCGGTGGCGACGTCGTTGCCGACCGGTGATACTTGGCCGAGGCCTGTGATGACTACTCTTCTCTGACTCATGATAATCTCGCTGTTGGTTTTCGGTGGGATGCGGCAAGATGCCGTCTGAAAATGATAATAGCGGTTCGGAATCGGATTCCGGGCGGCTATTATAACGGATTTTGCCCCACATATATAAGGTAACAGCCTCTATTGCGCTAACGCAGCAGAGGCTGGGGATGTTTGGTGCGGCCGATTAGCCGTTGTGGGCGTTGATGTAGTCGATAGCCAGTTGTACGGTAGTGATTTTTTCGGCTTCTTCATCGGGGATTTCGCAACCGAAAGCTTCTTCCAAAGCCATAACCAATTCTACGGTGTCCAAAGAATCTGCACCCAGGTCGTCTTGGAAGGAAGATTCGTTTTTGACTTCGGCTTCGTTTACGCCCAGTTGTTCAGCAACAATTTTCTTAACTTGTTGTTCGATGTTTGACATATCAGTCGTTCCTTTTGCCTTGCGGCGGGTTGTTTAAGAGAAATAAATTCGTCGGTATTGTACCGAGTTCGGATAGAGTTTTCCATCTAAGTCTGCATTCTAACACAGATTATTCTGGAAAAACCTGTTGTTGTGCATATTAGCATAGCCTGATTTTAACCTACAAGCGGGAATTTGTTTTTGTTTGTCGTCAGACGGTTAGTATTTTTTTGCAACCCACCCCGGCTTTTACGGATGTCATTTTCCGTTCCGACCGTTCTCTGCGTCCTTCACCAGCACAATCACCAATTCGCTGTCGTCGGTTATTTTGATGGCGACATATTCGCTGCCGTCCGCCTTCAGGACGCTGCCCGGCCGCAATTCCTGCCTTTTTCCGCCGTCAAACAAAAATACCGAGCTGCCTTTGGTTTGGGTAACCAGCAGGGTGTGGCCGGGGTGGTTGTGGCGGGGGATTTCCTTGCCTTTGGGCAGGGTTTCGCGGATGACGGTGTAGTTGGTGCCTTCAAAGACTTTGCCCGTGCCTTGGGCGGTTTCTGCTGCGGGCGCGGCTGCGGCGGAGAGACCGATGAGGATGGCGAAAAGTTGGATTTTGATGTTTTTCATGATGGTTTTCCTTTGGTTGTAGACAAAATTTATGGCGGACTAAAATCGCAATGATACGGCGTTGCCAACGCCCTTATGTATTCTAGCTGTACACAGCAGGCGTTGCTGTCTTGTCTCATTTTTATTTTAATCCACTATATGTTTCGGTCGGTTTGGATCGTCTGAAAGCGGAATATGGCTGCGTTATTTGTTTTCGTAACCGGTTTGATTAGACTCCGTGCGGCGGTTTTTGTTTCGTTCCGAATGCAAGCCTGCGGCTTACTGCCCTCTCCCTAACCCTCTCCCACAGGGAGAGGGTTAGGGTTGCCGTAGCCTCGCTGTTTGCCGCATAAACTCAAGTGCGGACTGCCATCGGTCCGAATCTTTTATTCTGCCGATCGATGCGTGTGCCTGCGGTGTTCCAAAAGGTCGTCTGAAAACGGAGCTTCAACGAAGTGAAAATTTGCCTGAACCCTAAAAGCAGCCTGCAACCCAATCCCCTCGCCCCGTGGGAGAGGGCGGCAAACCGCAGGTTTGCTTGAGCGGTATTTCCAACGTGCAGGCTGCTTTTCGCTTCGTTGAAACCGCGTTTTAGCTTCGCAGAAACTCCGCTTCCTTCGGAAGCTCCGTTTTCAGACGACCTTTCAGTTTTCAGTGCACAGGCTTTGTGAAAGCGTTATCGGCTTTGATGTAAGCCTACGGCTTACTGCCCTCTCCCTAACCCTCTCCCACAGGGAGAGGGGACGGGTTGCCGTAGCCTCGCTGTTTGCCGCATAAACTCGGGTGCGGGCTGCCATCGGTCTGAATCTTTGATTCAGCCGCTCGATGCGTGTGTCTGTGGTGTTCCAAAAGGTCGTCTGAAAATAGAGCATCAACGAAGTGAAAATTTGCCTGAACCTTAAAGACAGCCTGTAATCCAATCCCCTCTCCCGTGAGAGAGGGCTAGGGAGAGGGCGGCGAACCGCAGGTTTGCTTGGGCGGTATTTTCAACATACAGGCTGCTTTTCAATTCGTTGAAAACGCGCTTTAGCTTCGCAGAAACCCCCGCTTTTTTTGCAGCTCCGTTTTCAGACGACCCCTATTCTTTCCCCGCCGCAACGGGTTCTGCCTTTTCAAACGCCGCCTTCAACTGTTCCGCCGCCTGTATCAACTGCCGCGCGCCGCCCGCGACAATGTAGTTCGCGGCAGGCATGACGATAATTTGCTTGCGCTTCCAAGCGTTCGTGCCGCGTACCAGCGCGTTATCCAACACTTCCATAGCCGCCGGCCCTTCCTGCCCGATGGCGGCGGTGCGGTCGATGATGAAAATCCAATCGGGGTTTTTCTCTTTGATGTATTCGAAGGAAACGGGCTGTCCGTGCCCCTCGTTGCGTAAAGATTCATCCACGGGCGGCAGGCCGATGTCGCCGTGTATCCAGCTTGCCAACCGCGACTGCGTGCCGAAGGCGGACACCTTGTTGCCCGTAACCGACAGCACCAGCCCGCGCCCTTTGCCTTTGGCGGCTTCGCGCGTTTGGGCGAACAGCGCGTCAATCTGCGCCTTCAATTCCGCCGCGCGCGCTTCCTTGCCGAAAATCCGCGCCAGGGTTTCCATCTGCTTTTCGCCGCTGGTGCGGATATTGCCGTTGTCCACCGTCAGATCTATGGTGGTCGCGTTTTTCGCCAACTGTTCATACGCTTCCGCGCCCGGCCCGCCGGTAATGACAAGCTGCGGATTGTAGCGGTGCAGGGCTTCGTAATCGGGTTCGAACAGCGTCCCCACCGTTGCCGCCTTGTCAAATGCAGGCTGCAAATAATCCACGCGCACCGGCGCGGTGGTTGCGCCCACATCCACGCCCAGCTCGGTCAGCGTATCCAACGCCGCCCAGTCGTACACGGCGACGCGTTCGGGATTCTTCGGCACAACGGCATCGCCCCGTGCGGTCGGCACGGTCAGCGTGGCGGCAGATGTGGATGCGGCTTGGGATGCGGCGGATACGGTTTTTTCGGCGGCAGGTTCGGGCGAACAGGCGGCCAGCAGGACGGCGCAGGCTGCCCAATAAAAACGCGGTTTCACGGTGTGCGGTTCCTTTGCATACGAATAAGAATGTTTATTATTAAACAAATAATCTGCAGAAACCACGCCGCAAAACGCAAAATTCCCGATACGGCAAAACAAATTCCCGAAACGGGAAAGGCCGTCTGAAATACGCTTTCAGACGGCCTTTTTCCTATAAACAACATAATCAATTAAATAAATTACTCTTCCGATGATGTTAAATTTTCCTCCAATATCTCTTCTACTTCATCTGCAATTTGTTCATTTGTAGGTAAGTCAGCAAGTAAAATTCGTGGTCTTGCCTTCACTATTTCCACGATAAGGGGTTCAATCAGATTTTGTGCAAATAAATTTCGGCTATTGGATTGAAACATATCCCTCAGTATATCTGCAGAAAGTATTTCTTTTAATTTATCGGCGATATTTTCAGCTTCTTTTGCTGACAGCATATAATCTTCAGCCAATTGAGAAAAAACGCCGCCTAAAATTTCCTGCATTTTTTCCATATCATCTGTAATCATTGCATTCATAGCCATAGAAGACACTTTTCCAGCGGCAGCACCTCCACCAAGAGAACCTAAAATTCCTCCGATGATTCCGCCTACAGCAGTTCCAACAATAGGGACTGCACTGCCTATTGATGCGCCAATGGCAGCACCTCCCATCCATCCGGCAGTACCACCGGCAACTCCTGCCGCAGTATTGGTTACATTTTTGAATACCTGCGCCCCAGAAACCCTTCCTTGAAACATACGGTAAAAATCTACAGATGATAGTACGGCTACAGTTACTGCGCCCGTTACCACATTTCCTCGTAGTAATTTACTTGCACTGTTGGCCGCTGCAGCCCCATAAATCGGTTTACTTCCTATACGGACGGTATTTGCGATGGCTGCTGCCGTTCTATTGCCCATCTGACCAATTATCCAGTCTGTCGCAGGTCTTAATGCTTGAACTGTGGCGGTACGTCCCAATTGGGCGGTTGCAATACTGCCAATCCATGCGACTCCCCCTACTTTAATTCCTGAATAACAAGCATTTTTTAATGCAAGATTGAAATCTTCTCCAGCCCATACAGCTTGGGCGAAAGAAAGTACAAAACTGATACCCGCACTTGTACCTGCCAATTTTATTCCGTTTGCAGCATCATAAGTAAGGCTTTCGATTGTCCCGAATTTTGCGATATTTCTCGCCTGTGCATAGGTAAACGGGCTTTCTTTAATGGTTTTATCGGCCAGATTCTCAGCAGTTTTCTTAATTTCTTCAGGAGACATATTTGAAATATCGATTACCTGCCCTTTTTTAACACGCTCGATGAAGGCGTCTTTGGCTGCATGGTGAAAATCTTTCGGTACTTCAATTTGCATGGGATTTCCATCTTTTGTCCAATAGCGGAATTTCCCATTTTCAAAACATTCACTGATACATTTTGAGCCGCTGTTGCAAAATTTGGTTTGAATTTCAACTCCATTGACTAGCCGATCCGCACCATTTTTTGCATTATCACTGCCGATAATTTGTGCATTTTCCCCATGAAATAAGTCATATAAATGATTTGCTTTTTCTGCTGCAAATCCATGACCACGTTCAGCATTTAATACGACATTGTCAGCAAAATTTTCGGCAGATTGAAGATTTCCGAGAATTGTGCCTGCTATTTGATCGGTTTTTAAGTTTTTTTCGTTTTCCACAAGGTATCCCTCAAAATAAATTGTTTTAAATTACTAAATTCATACTATTGTATTAAGACGAAAGCATAACACACTGGTGAAATTCCTACAATTGTAGGAGATTTACTTGGAACAGATAGCAATCATTTTTGGTAATGTCTTGAGAATGAAACGGAAAGAGATAGGTTTGACACAAGAGCAACTTGCATTTGAATCTGATCTTCAACGGGTATACATCAGCATCTTAGAATTGAGGCAGCAACAGCCATCGTTAAGTACGATTTTAAAACTAGCTAAAGGATTAAATTGTCCAGCTGCCGAACTAATTGAAGCAGTAGAAGATAAAATTAATCAATATTAAAGGTCGTCTGAAACACCCTTTCAGACGACCTTTTTTCATTCGCGGCAGCAGTGTCGCTCCCGCCCTTACTCCAAAAATTCTTTCAAAAACAGCAACACGCAGGCGAGTTCGTCGGCGGATTCGCGTTGCGTGCCGTTGCCGGTATGGCCGCCGCCGTCCGGAGTGTAGAGCCACGATTGCGCAGAGGTTTCGCGCAGTTTGGCGTAGAACTTGAGCGCGTGGGCGGGATGGACGCGGTCGTCGCTGAGGCTGGTGGTAATGAGTGCGGGCGGGTATGGCACGTCGTCTGAAAGATTGTGATACGGCGACAATTCGCCCAGCCAGCGTTTGCAGACTTCGTATTTCTGCGGGTTGCCGTATTCGTCCGTCCAGCTTGCGCCGGCGGAGAGCAGCGGATAGCGGATCATGTCGGTCAGCGGCACTTCGCACACCAGCGCGCCTATGCTTTGCGACTCGCGCACGAAGGCGGCGGCGGTAATCAGGCCGCCGTTGCTGCCGCCCTGCAAACCGATGTGTTGGGGCGAACTCATGCCGCGTTCGGACAAATCGCGCACGACGGCAAGCAAATCATCGACGCTTTTGTGTTTGCTGATTCCCTGCGCCGCCTGATGCCAGCGCGGGCCGAACTCGCCGCCGCCGCGTATGTTCGCCAACACGAAGGCGTTACCCTCTTCCAGCCAGTATTTGCCGATGCTGCCCAAATAATGCGGCAGCTCGGGCACGCCGAAACCGCCGTAGGCATAAACCAGCGTCGGCGTGTCGGGCGCGGCGTTTTTGCCGACGTGGAAATAAGGGATGCGCTCGCCGTCGGACGAAACCGCCCAAAACTGCCGCACTTCGATGCCGTCTGAAACAAACTGCTGCGGCTGGCGGCGCATGACGGTCAGTTCCATCACGTTCAAATCCAGCGCAAACAGCGTCAGCGGCGTGGTGAAATCGCTGGCGGCAAGGTAAACCACATCGCCGCCCCACGGTTGGTCAGTCATTTCCAGCGCGCCCGAAGGCAGGCGCGGCAGTTCGGCCTCCTGCCATTTGCCGTCGGCAAACCGCCACGCTTTCAGACGACCCTGTACGTTTTCCAGCAGGCTCGCCACCACAAAACGCTTGGTCGTTTCCACGCTTTCCAATGCCTGCGTTTCATCGGGCGCAAACAAAAGCTGCGCCGCCCCGAGTTCGCCCCGATTCAGCTTCACCGCCACCAGCGCGCCGCTCGGATAGCTTTGGTTCGCGCGGTTCCAGTCCTTGCGCAGCGTCAGCAGAAGATGTCCCGCCAGATAGCCGACCACGTCGCAATCGGCGGGCAGGTTCAACGGCTTCGCCTCGCCTTCAGACGACACCTGCAAATACGTCTTGGTGTAAAAACCGTCAGACGCTTCAATCAAATCAATCGGCGAACCCTGCGGATCGAGGTAACGCCACGCGTTCACCATCATCCCGTCTTCGCCGATTTGGTACACCGGCAGGCTTTCCTCGAAACTCTTGCCGCGCTCCACCAGCCAGACCTCGCGCGGATAGCCCGATTCGGTCAACTGCCGCTCGTCCCAAGCCGGACACACCCACACGCTGTTTTCATCGCGCCACGACACATGGTTTTTCCCCGCCGGAAAATGAAAGCCGCCCTCGACCAGCCCGCCCGCTTCCAAATCCACTTCCAGCGTATAAGCCGTATCGCCGCCCGACTTACTCAAAGTCAACAGCGCGCGGTTGGGCTGCTCCACCAAGTGCGACACCCCGCCCAGATACACATCGTCGCCGAGCAGCCCGTCGAAATCCGCCACCGAAAACAGGATTTTCCACTCGGGATAGCCCGAACGGTAGGTCGCCGCCGTACACACGCGGTACACGCCTTTCGGATACTCCGCGTCCTGATGGAAATGGTACATCCGTGCGCGGTGTTCCTGACAAAACGGAATCTGCCGCGTGTCCTGCATCTGCGCCAAAATCCCGTCCGACAGCGCGCGCGCTTTATCGTTGTCCAAAAAGCGCTTGCGCGTTTCGGCATGCGCTTCAGCAGCTAAATTTTGCGTTTCGGGGGCGTCGAGGTTTTCGAAATGGAGATAGGAATCGGGGTAGGATTTCATAGAAGGGAGGCCGTCTGAAAAATAGCGAAAGCGGGAATTATAACGGGAAAGCCTTGCAGACAGATGAAAAGGTCGTCTGAAAGCCGACGATATCAGCTTTCAGACGACCTTTTACTGTTTTCAAATCCGAATCAGTCAAACAGTTCGCCCACTTTGTCCCAAAACGATTTTTTGCGCGGGGTTTGGCTGCGGTCGAGGCCGGTGGAGATTTTTTCGAACTCTTCCAGCAACTCTTTCTGGCGGTCGGTCAGGTTGACCGGCGTTTCCACCACAACGTGGCAGTACAAATCGCCCGTCGCACTGGAGCGCAGGGATTTGATGCCTTTGCCTTTGACACGCATACGGCGGCCGGTTTGCGTTTCTTTCGGGATGTTCAGTTTGACTTTGCCGTCCAAGGTCGGAGCTTCGACTTCGCCGCCCAAGGCTGCGACGGCGAAACTGATGGGCAGCTCGCAATGCAAATCCAAGCCGTTGCGCTCGAAGATTTTGTGTTCTTTGACGCGGACGTTGACGTACAAATCGCCTGCGGGCGCGCCGTGCGTACCCGGTTCGCCTTCGCCGCTCAAGCGGATGCGTTGACCGTCGTCGATACCGGCGGGAATGTTGACTTCAACGGTTTTGCTGGTTTTGGTGCGGCCTTCGCCACGGCATTTGACGCACGGGTCTTTGATTTCCTTGCCTGTGCCGTGGCAGGTCGGACAGGTCTGCTGCATTTGGAAAATGGCTTGGCGGACGTGTACCGTACCGGAGCCGTGACAGGTCGAACAAGTTGATGCGGACGTACCGGGTTTTGCACCGCTGCCGTGGCAGACATCGCATTCTTCGTAGGTTGGGATGTTGATGCGTTTTTTGATGCCTTTGGCGGCATCTTCCAGCGTGATTTCGACGCCGACCTGCAAATCCGCGCCTTGATAATTTGGCTGACGGCCGCCGCCTCCTCCTCCGAACATTTGGCTGAAGATATCAGAAAAGTCGAAGCCTTGTGCGCCGCCGAATCCGCCAAAACCACCGAATCCGCCCGCGCCGCCGCCCATGCCCTGCTCAAACGCAGCATGGCCGTATTGGTCATACATGGCGCGTTTTTCTTTGTCGGACAAGGTGTCGTAGGCTTTTTGAACTTCTTTAAATTTTTCTTCCGCCTCTTTGTCGCCGGGATTGCGGTCGGGGTGGTATTTCATCGCCAGCTTGCGGTAGGCTTTTTTGATTTCGTCGTCGCTCGCACCACGCGCCACGCCGAGTGTTACATAAAAATCTTGGTTGCTCATGATAGTGATGGTTGTTGATATGTGTAAAAACTAGACCGGATATATGGGTGGGGTGGGGAAAACTCAAGAGTCTGAATGTGAGGTCGTCTGAAAAATACCGTTCTGTTTCAGACGACCTTTGTCAAACCGACCTACCGACAACCTGCTATAATCTCTCCTTTATTTTTCTCAGGGCGGACGGGCGATTCGAAACGGGCCGGATTTTGGCACAGAAATGCCGGATTCAAGGCAAAAAATGCAGCAAGATTAGACATCTTGCGCATATTTTTAACGCAGAAGGCGGCAATCGATAGAACAAAATACCGCCGTTATCGAATCGTCAGCCCGCCCTCACATTTTCAAGCGAAAAACAGAATGACCATGCAAGAACATTACCAGCCCGCCGCCATCGAGCCTGCGGCGCAGAAAAAATGGGATGACGCCCGTATTTTCAACGTCTCCGAAGACGCTTCCAAACCCAAATACTACTGTCTCTCCATGTTCCCCTACCCCAGCGGCAAGCTGCACATGGGGCATGTGCGCAACTACACCATCGGCGACGTATTGAGCCGCTTCAAACGCTTAAACGGCTTCAACGTCATGCAGCCTATGGGTTGGGACGCGTTCGGCATGCCGGCGGAAAACGCGGCGATGAAAAACAACGTCGCCCCTGCCGCCTGGACGTACGACAACATCGAATACATGAAAACCCAGCTCAAAAGCCTGGGTTTTGCGATTGACTGGGAACGCGAAGTCGCCACCTGCAAACCCGAATACTACCGCTGGGAACAATGGCTGTTTACCAAGCTGTTTGAAAAAGGCATCGTCTATCGCAAAAACGGCACGGTAAACTGGGACCCCGTCGACCAAACCGTCCTTGCCAACGAGCAAGTCATCGACGGACGCGGCTGGCGTTCGGGCGCGTTGATCGAAAAACGCGAAATCCCGATGTATTACTTCAAAATCACGGATTACGCCGAAGAGCTGCTCAACGATTTGGACAAGCTGGAACACTGGCCGGAACAAGTCAAAACCATGCAGCGCAACTGGATCGGCAAATCACGCGGTATGACCGTGCGCTTCGCCGTTTCAGACGACAGCAAACAAGGCTTGGAAGGCGATTACGCGAAATTCCTGCAAGTTTATACCACCCGCCCCGACACGCTGATGGGCGCGACTTATGTTGCCGTTGCCGCAGAGCATCCGCTGGCAACCGCCGCAGCCGCCGACAAACCCGAATTGCAGGCATTTATCGCCGAATGCAAAGCGGGTTCCGTTGCCGAAGCCGACATGGCGACAATGGAGAAAAAAGGCGTACCGACCGGCCGCTACGTCGTCAACCCGCTCAACGGCGACAAGCTGGAAGTGTGGATTGCCAACTATGTATTGTGGGGCTACGGCGACGGCGCAGTGATGGCGGTTCCGGCGCACGACGAACGCGATTTCGAGTTTGCCACCAAATACAATCTGCCGAAAAAACAAGTCATTGCCGTCGGCGACAACGTATTTGACGCAAACCAATGGCAAGAATGGTATGCCGACAAAGAAAACGGCGTATTGGTCAACAGCGGCGACTTGGACGGTATGAATTTTCAGACGGCCTTCGACGCCATCGCCACCAAACTGCAAAGCCAAGACGCAGGCGAACCGAAAACCCAATACCGCCTGCGCGACTGGGGTATTTCGCGCCAACGCTATTGGGGCTGCCCGATTCCCATCGTCCATTGCGAAAAATGCGGCGACGTCCCCGTCCCTGCCGACCAACTGCCCGTCGTTCTGCCTGAAAACGTCGTACCCGACGGCATGGGTTCGCCGCTGGCAAAAATGCCCGAGTTTTACGAAACCACCTGCCCATGCTGCGGCGGTGCGGCAAAACGCGAAACCGACACCATGGACACCTTCATGGAATCGAGCTGGTATTTCTTCCGCTACATGTCGCCCAAGTTCGCAGAAGGCATGGTATCGGCTGAAGCCGCGAAATACTGGGGCGCGGTCGACCAATACATCGGTGGTATCGAACACGCGATTTTGCACCTCTTATACGCGCGCTTCTTCACCAAACTGATGCGCGACGAAGGCTTGGTTAATGTTGACGAACCGTTTGAACGCCTGCTGACTCAAGGCATGGTCGTCTGCGAAACCTACTACCGCGAAAACGACAAAGGCAGCAAAGACTGGATCAACCCTGCCGATGTCGAGCTGACTTTCGACGACAAAGGCCGCCCAGTTTCCGCCGTCCTCAAAGCCGACGGACTGCCCGTCGTCATCAGCGGCACGGAAAAAATGTCCAAGTCCAAAAATAACGGCGTCGATCCGCAAGAACTGATTAACGCCTACGGCGCGGACACCGCCCGCCTGTTCATGATGTTCGCCGCACCGCCCGAACAGTCCCTCGAATGGAGCGACAGCGGCGTCGAAGGCGCGCACCGCTTCCTGCGCCGCCTGTGGCGTACCGTTTACGAATACCTGAAACAAGGCGGCGCGGTCAAAGCGTTTGCAGGCAGCCAAGACGGTTTGTCTAAAGAACTCAAAGACCTGCGCCACAAACTGCATTCCACCACCGCCAAAGTCAGCGACGACTACGGCCGCCGCCAGCAGTTCAACACCGCCATCGCCGCCGTGATGGAACTGCTCAACCAATACGACAAAACCGACACCGGCGGCGAACAAGGCCGCGCCGTCGCCCAAGAAGTATTGGAAACCGCCGTACGCCTGTTGTGGCCCATCGTGCCGCACATCTGCGAAACCCTGTGGAGCGAATTGAACAGCGCGAAACTGTGGGAAGCAGGCTGGCCGACAGTCGACGAAGCCGCCTTGGTCAAATCCGAAATCGAAGTGATGGTTCAAGTCAACGGCAAACTGCGCGGCAAAATCACCGTCGCCGCCGACGCCTCCAAAGCCGACCTCGAAGCCGCCGCACTCGCCACCGAAGGCGCGGTGAAATTCATGGAAGGCAAGCCTGCGAAGAAAATCATCGTCGTACCGGGCAGACTGGTGAACATCGTGGTGTAAAGCCGATTCGGCATTGATTGCTGTAATTAAAAAAGGTCGTCTGAAAACTGAACTGCACCCCAAAAGTTGGACACATACCCTCCAACCACCAAGGTGCAGTTTTTTTATGAGCAAATATACATTACACTTTAAATACCAAGCCGTACTCCACTACCTGC
>NZ_CALNWV010000013.1:0-50437 GCF_940793045.1 Neisseria sp. Marseille-Q2251 | reverse complement strand
CGCATGAAGTAATAATGCCCTGCCATTGTTTCGCCGGAGCGTCGTCCGAACCGGCTGAAAAAGCGGCGGCGACTTCGGACAATACGGCCTCCTGCGGACGGATTTCAAACGCTGCGCGCTGGTTGAGGTAGGAAGACAGCGGCAGGGAGGAATCGGTGGAGGTGGCGGTGATTTCTACGCGGTAGGCTGTATTGGCGGCTTCGGAGGCGGTGAAAGAACGAACGGAGAGGGACGGGGAGAAACGGGCGAAGGTGAGGTGGTAGGATTGGCGGGCAGTCATGGCGTTAAATTTAAAGATGACAATGAGGTTCGTATGGTAACTTGAATGGCATCAACGGTAAAGCAAATGGGATAAACGGTAGAAAGGTCGTCTGAATGGAGGTTTTCAGACGACCTTTTTTAGTAAAACAAAGCAGTCTCCTATTTAGATATATGCTTGTATTCGCCCTATATACAAATCAAGAAGTCATACAAACTATATTTACTTAGAATCAGTCTGTTGATGACCTTTATTAATACATTGAATCTTGATCCAAGCTAAGATTAACTAAGCAAATATAAATCCTCTATCAAACCCATATTCATGTAATTCAGATATTAATTCATCAGAAAAAAATAACTTCGTTGAATGTAGTGGGTTGTTATGCCTACCAATACCTATAATTTTCAGTGAATTGTCATTTAATTTCATATTATCTGATGATAAAAACGAAGTATTCTCATCGATATAAATTCTTTCTGATTCTTGTTCATTAATTATATTTTCAGTATGCAACGAATTAATTAGAAAATATTTATCCGACAGAATAGTATCTTTACATACCAAATCAATTGGAATTATCTGAATTTCTTGATTATATTTATTTATTAAAAAATCAGCTAACTTTTTATCTACTAAAATGGTTGTTGCATTAGTCAGTAGTATATGATGGTTTTTTAATTTCGTACTTTTTGCTTCTATTTCAAATCCAGGTATAAAATCTAAACTTAATCTTGTTGAGTCACAAAATCCGAAATAACTAAATTTATCTTGATCTAAATAAAAAGCTGAAAATTTCCCAGATTGATTTAATTCATATATAAGCTTTGCCATTTCTTTCTTCCTTGATCATTTAATCATAATTGCCCTGGTAATGGTTTTGCCCATTTTCTTCTATTCTTATTAAGCTTCCTTTCTCTTGAGGCCGACTTAATTCACCCTGCATTCATTATTCTGAAAAGCAAGTAACGTGGAACTCAAGCCAATATAACCATCAAATTATTTAGTATTCGACTCGTTGGTATAGAATACCAGTTTAGCTTTACTCATCATTTCACCCCATCTTAATTCAAAAATCCGGATTTTCCTTACGGTATGCTTCGTTATCTTTTTTCAAAGTTTCATGAAACTGATGCATGGGATTTTCCGGCCTCTGCCTACCGTAACTTGAAATTAATACACGCACTGAATAATCCGGCAAAATGTGAAACTGCAATAATCCATTGTCTTCATCGGTAAATTTATCTACCTTGGCATCAACGTTACGCTCTTCAAATTCATTTGTATCCGTGCTTATCATCAAAGTCAGTGGCAGCGTCATCCCCTCATGCCAGCGGGGGATGGAAACGCAACACTGCCCACCCCCTTCCTCTGCATAAGGACTGATCCCACCTAGATGCCATGTTTGCCCGACCTGTTGATAAAAAATCGTTACACCCCGGTCGGAATAGTTGTTTAGCATAAATGAAAACGAGCGTTCCTGATCGGTGTCCACAAAAAAATCATCCTTTTGATTGAAGATTTCTTTTATTGAAGAAGCATAGATTGATAGAACCGGAAGAGCGGCGACTAAAACGACCAAGCCCAAAACCCTAAATATTTTTTTCATTTTTTTCCTTTTTGTCTGCCATAAGGCTTATGGCAGCGCATTTTAAATGACATCATGGTTCGTATAGTAGCTTGAATGATGTGGTGGGTAAAGCGAATGGGATAACCGGCTAATGGGTCGTCTGAATGGTGTTTTGTTGGCGTTGTTTCTTTCAGACGAGCTTTGATGTGTGCCTTCTCGAATGTTATTTATTTAAAAGAAAGGTCGTCTGAAACTTTAGATTTCAGACGACCTTTTCTGCATTAAACCTTTGATGTTTAGAAAGTCAGCTATTTTCTAACAGTCAACAGTTTTTCTGTTGGTTTTATTTGGGGTTCTTCTCGATAAGGGCGACGAGTTGGTCGATGTAGCCTTGAACGAAGCTACGTGCCGATTCGATGAGTTTGCCGTTGTCGTCAAATAAGGTGGGGGAGTTGCCGAGGAAGACTTCGGGCTGTCCGGTCAGCGGCATATTGAAGTAGGACAAGGCAAGGCGCAGGTTTTTTTGCGAGCTGTAACCGCCCATTTTGCCGACGGAATGGCTGATGATGCCTGCGGGCGTGTTTTTCCATGCGACGTCGGCGTTGGGTTTGGAGCCGATGTCTACTGCGTTTTTCAGGCAGGCGGGGATGGTGCGGTTGTTTTCGGCGGTAACGAACAATACGCCGTCGGAGGCTTTGATGGTTTGGCGGAAGGCGGTATAGCTTTCGGGCGTGGGGAAGTCGGTTTCGGCGGGGTCGTCGTAGTCGAAATTGTAGAGCGGCAAGCCGCCGATTTCGACGATTTGGGCTTCGTAGCCTTCGGGGAACATGGGGATGACGTTTTGCGCCACTTTGCGGGCGAACGAGCCTTTACGCAGGCTGCCTACTAAAATGCTGACTTTTTTTGCCATGAATTTTCTCCTGATTATGTGAAAATAATAACGATTCTTAAATTTATTTTAAAACTGTCAGCCGATTGTCGTCAATCCTATTGAGTGCAAATTGACCATTCATTCTGCGCAAAGTGAATCTGAACTGAGGAATCGGTTTGATGGCGGTTTGCCTGTCCCTGCCCTGCTCAAGTTTCGAGACAGTCCTTTTCTAAAGTGTTGAAACGTCATCGAGGTCGTCTGAAAACCCTATCGGGCATGAATCAAGACGACAATGCTATAATCCATCCTGAAATTTTTATCTTGAAGAACACGCCATGCAAGCCAATTTCAGACGACCCGTCCTTGCCATCGACACCAGCACTTCCTACCTGTCCCTCGCGTTGCAAACCGATGGACAGATTGTTTCGTTTCATGAAGATGTCGGCACAAAGCAATCCGATTTGATCCTGCCGCAGATTCGTATTTTGTTTGAACAAACCGGTATTGCGGCGGCGGATTTGGGCGTCATCGTTTATGCACAAGGTCCCGGCGCGTTTACCGGTTTGCGTATCGGGACAGGCGTGGCGCAAGGTTTGGCGACGCCGTTTGGCACGCCCTTAATCGGCATCCCCTGTCTAGATGCGGCGGCGTATCTGTTGCCCGAACAAAGCTGCGTACTGGCGGCGACCGACGCGCGTATGGGCGAAGTGTTTTACGCATGGTTCGACACGGGCGCACACCGACGGCTCGGCGATTATCAGGTGGGCAAAACGGATGAAATTGTCGAACCCGAAGGCCGTGCGTTTACCGGCGGCATAGGCAATGCGTTTGCGCTGACTGATGCTCCGCCCTTTGCCGGTACGCCGCAAATGCCTGCCGCTTTCGACTATCTCAAGCTGGCACTCAACGGGCGTTATCCCGCGTCCGATGCCGCGCACGCCGAATTGCTTTATGTCCGCAACAAAGTCGCCCTGACCGCCAAAGAGCAGGCAGAACGGAAAGCACAGGCATGAATATCCGCCCCGCTTTTTCAGACGACTGCCCTGCCCTTGCCGCCATTGATGCAGTCGGCAACCCGTCGCCTTGGTCTGCCAAACAATTCGCCTCCGCATTGGCGCAGAGTACGGATAAACTATGGGTCTGCGAGACCGACGGCGTCATCAGCGGCTTTATCGTGTGGCAGGATATATTGGATGAATCCGAGCTTCATTTGATTGCCACCGCCCCCAAATACCGCCGCCAAGGCATTGCCGCTGCGCTTTTGGAACATTGGTTCCACCACGCCCAAACCGCCGGTATCACGCGCCTGTTGTTGGAAGTCCGCGCAGGCAATACCGCCGCCCAATCGCTGTATCTCAAATACGGCTTTACCGAGGTCGGCATCCGCAAACATTACTATTCCCTGCCCGAAGGCGGGCATGAAGACGCCGTATTGATGGAAAAAACATGTTAAGCAGCCGCTATCTCCACTTGCATCAGGCATTAGGCTTAGGCCCGATGTGGCTGAACCGTAACGCCAAAGTCATCCCGCCCGCAGGCGATGCACCCGTTGCCCAGCCGCAAAAACCTGCCGCCGCCCAAGTTGCCGAAGCCGTCCGCACGATTTCCGCATCGGCACATCATGCCCGTATGGCGGCGATGGCGGCAGTTCAACACGAAAAAACCGCCCCCGCAGCGGCAACGCCTCCCGTACCGCCGACTGCTGCGCCGGTTGACGCGCCGGCTCCGTCTGCACGGATCAACTCCGCACCCGAAGATACCGCCAAAGCCGCCACTGCAACCGTTTCAGACGACCTCCCGCGCCTGCAAACCGAAGCGCGTCCGTCCGAAGTCATCATCATCAGCATCTGCCCCGCAACCGAAGACAGTCTGCACGGACAGCTCTTTCACGGCGCGGTCGGCGTCCTGCTCGACAATATGCTTGCCGCCATCCACCTGACGCCCCAACAAGCCTATAAAACCAGTTGGGTCAAAGCAGCGCCCGTTTTCAGTCCGCATCCTACTGACAAACAAATCCAAGCCGAGCTGCCACAGCTTGCCCGAGAGCTGGCCGATACGCAGGCGAAGGCCGTGTTATTGGTGGGTCAAATCTTTGAAAAACCCGAGCTTGCCCCATTAATAGACACCCTCTGCGGCAACACGCCCCGCTTCATCCTTCCCCACCCTGCCCGCCTGCTGCGCCAACCGCAGCTCAAAGCAAAAGCTTGGCAGGTTTTGAAACAAGTGCGGCAGATACTGAATTAAGGCACGCCGACAGCATCCCACACAGACGCCGCACCTCATCCACCCCCTTCCCTATCCATCATGTACCTCACCCAAGAAAAACCCTACCGCCCGCTGCTGATTGCCCTGATTTTCCTGACTCTGCCTCTGGCATTGCTGCTGCACGAAATCATCACAGTCGGGCTGTTCCGCCATTCCGGACTGCTGCTGACCTTCCAAAACGGGCAGTTGCGGCAAGTAGCGGGCTGGGATGACGCCATCGTTTGGTTTATCTGCGGCGTATTCGGCTTTTTCAACCTGATTATCGCGGGCGGACTGACCAAACTCGCCTACAAAAAAATGATGCGCCGCCATTTCCACTACGCCCTGTTTTTAAGCGGCGCGGCGGCGTGTGCGGCGGCTTTGGTCGTGATTATCTTGGAATCATTACTGGGCAGCGCGGCATTGGGCGGCATGCGGCAAGGCGGGATATTTCTTTACGCATTGAGCGTTTGGATATTGGCAATGTTGACGCTGCCGCGCCAACTGACCCGCGCGCCGGAGCAGCCCATCATTTTTCACAAAATGAAAAGATAAGCCGGAAAGCAGAAAATCGGGACACCGCCCTCCTTCATGTTCTTCAATAAGAAAACCCATAAAAAGGGGTCGTCTGAAACTTTTCAGACGACCCCTTTGCCCAAATTCATCCGCCCTTAGCGTTTGAATTCAGGCATGATTTTTAAAGTTTGCATCAATCTGTAAGCAGGCAGACATCCGTTTTTCTGCTATGATTTTTCTATAGTGGATTAAATTTAAATCAGGACAAGGCAACGAAGCCGCAGACAGTACAGATAGTACGGCAAGGCGAGGCAACGCCGTACTGGTTTAAAGTTAAGCCACTATATCTTGCCCAAAGGTCGTCTGAAAGAAAGCGCACGATGAAACCTAAACTGATTATCTTCGACTGGGACGGAACGCTGGCAGACACGACGCGCCCGATTATCCGCACCTTCCAACAAAGTTTTGCCGACTGCGGCATGCCCATCCCCGATGACGATGCCGTCCGCGCCCTCATCGGTTACAGCCTGCCCGAAATCATCCGCCGCCTCGCCCCTCATGCCGGCGAACACATGCGTGAAGAATTGGCGGAAACCTACGCCGCACACTATCTCAACCCCAACAACCACAACATGACGCTCTTCCCCGAAGCCCTGCCCTGCCTGCACACCCTGCAAAACCAAGGCTACTGGCTCGCCGTCGCCACGGGTAAAGGCAGGATAGGACTCGACCGCTCCATCGCGCAAACCGGTACAGCCGATTTTTGGATGGCGACCACCTGCGCCAGCGAGCAAGCCTCCAAACCCGCGCCCGACATGATTTTCAAACTCTGCGACGAATTAGGGCTAACGCCGCAGGAAACTTTGGTTGTCGGCGATACGACCCACGACTTGGAAATGGCAGCCAACGCCAAAGCCCACGCCGTCGCCCTCACTACAGGCGCGCACTCCGCCGCCATGTTGAACACCGCCCCGCATCTCGCCATGCTCGACAGCCTCTCCGAACTGCCTGATTTCTTGGAAACGTTTGATTGGACAGGCAAGGTTTGACTCAAGGCACAAGTCCTTTAAAAAAAACAGACAGCAAAACCGTAGCGATTTGAATTAAACCCTAGACCCACCACCAATCCGTAGCGTGTGCTTTGCCCACGAAATCTATCAATCACCCCCAAGCCGAACCATAATCCGAGCCGTTTTTTCGTGGGCAAAGCCCACGCTACGATTCGCTCTTTTCAGACGACCTTTTTGAGCAAAACAGCAGAATGTGTGACGGATAACCGAGAGGCAACGCCGTGTCGGTTTAAATTAAACCTAAAGCCCACCTCCAAACCGTAGCGTGGGCTTCGCCCATGAAATCTATCAATCAAACCACAAACCGAACCATAACCCAACCGTTTTTTTCTCGTGGGCAAAGCCCACGCTACAACTCGCTGCAAGCATTACAGCTTGCTGCCTCCTGATACCGTCCTTCCTGCCTGCTCGACCATACCAAAATGAATGATTCAATCGCCAACAAAAACGTCGTCTGAAAACCGGTTTCCAAGTTTTCAGACGACATTTCTTATTCCACAAAGACAATTCCGATTGCCTATCCCTATCTCAACAACTCATCCGTTATCCGTTGCAAAAACTCGATGCGTTCGGGCTTGGCTCCGCCTGCTTCGGCGGCGGCTTTGACGGCGCAGCCGGGTTCGGCGCGGTGGGTGCAGTTGTGGAAGCGGCATTGTCCGGCGAGGTGGCGCAGGTCGGGGAAATATTGCAGCAGGTCGGCGGCTTGGAGGTGGTGCAGGCCGAATTCTTGCAAACCCGGGGAGTCGATTAATTGGGTTTCTTCGTTTAAATCGTAAAGCTGGGCGTGGGTGGTGGTGTGTTTGCCGGAGTCGAGCGCGGTGGAGATGTCGCCGGTGCGGGCGGTTTGGTTGCCCAGGAGGGCGTTGGTCAGGGTGGATTTGCCCATGCCGCTTTGTCCGAGCAGGATGTTGGTATGCCCTTGCAGGACGGGGCGCAGGATGTCGGCGTTTTCCAGCGCGCGGGTTTCGATAACGGGATAACCGAGCGTTTCGTAGAATTTGAGTTTTTCGCGCCAGAGGGCGGTTTCGGGCAGGTCGGCTTTGTTCAGGACGATGACGGCTTGGATGCCCGCGGCTTCGGCGGCTAGGAGGGCGCGTTGCAGCAGGGCTTCACTGGGAGAGGGAACGGCGGCGGTAACGATAAGGAGCTGGCTGACGTTGGCGGCGATGAGCTTGGTTTTCCAAGCGTCTTGGCGGTAAAGCAGGCTTTCGCGCGGCAGGTAGTCTTCGATGACGGCTTGTTCGGCGTTGACGGTTTGGATATGCACGCGGTCGCCGCAGGCGAAGTCCACCCGCTTTTTACGCGTGCTGGCTTCGTAGGTTTTGCCGTCGGGCGTGCGCACGATGTAGCGGCGTCCGTAGCTGGTAATGATTTGAGCGGTATCGGTCATGAACGGTTGGGTCGGGTGGATTGGATAAAGGGAATATTCGCAGCGGCGTGGTAGCCTTGCGGCGAAGAGAAAAGATATTGTACCGAAATAGGCAGGGGTCGTCTGAAACGATTCTATAGTGGATTAACTGGAAACCGATACGGCGTTGCCGCTTGTCTTGATTTCAACGCAACCCGCGAGATTCGGAAGGTTTTCAGACGACCTCTCAGCCCATCACAATCCGAGCGACCACGCGTTGACGCCTTCGGAAAAATCTTCCAAACGGTTTTCGTAATGCGCGAAGATTTCTTCGATGATTTCGTCTTCGCCGTCAATCAGTCGGATTAAATCCATATCCGCTTCCGAAATTAGCCCGCGCCCGAGCAGCTCTTTGCGTATCCAGTCCAACAAGCCCGACCAGAAATCCTTGCCCACCAAGATAATCGGTCGGTCGGGCGTTTTGCCCGTCTGAACCAGCGTCAGGCTTTCAAACAATTCGTCCAGCGTGCCGAAGCCGCCGGGCATGACGACATACGCGACCGCGTGTTTCACAAACATCACTTTGCGCGGGAAGAAATGTTGGAACTTGATGGACAAATCCTGATACGGATTGGCTTTTTGCTCGTGCGGCAACACGATATTCAGCCCGACCGCAGGGCTTGCGCCCGCAAACGCGCCCTTGTTCGCTGCTTCCATAATCCCCGGCCCGCCGCCCGAAATGACGGAAAAACCGGCATCCGAAAGCTTGCGCGCCAGACGCAGCGTAAATTCATAATCGGGATGATTTTCCGGCGTGCGCGCGCTGCCGTAAATGCTGACCGCAGGTTGAATTGCCCGCAGCTCCTCGCCCGCCTCGACAAATTCCGAAATAATCTTCAAAACATGATACGACTCCCGCGCCTGAATCTCGCGGCGCGCCTCATCGGTCAGCATAGGCTTGGGCAGTTTTTTGAGCAGGCTCACAGTTTTTCCTTCATCTTGTTGAACCCCCACATTGTAACCGACAGAACCCGAGGTCGTCTGAAAACGCAAACATGAACGGCAGCAAGTGTTCCTTATTTGAACGAATTATGCGTTTCTGCCTCAAGATTGCCGTTGCAGCCGCGACCGCTTGCGTTACAATCCCCCATTTCCGCCCACATCCCGCCATGCTCGACATCCTCTACCGCGACAGCCGCACCATCGCCGTCAACAAACCCGCCGGAATGCTTGTCCACCGAAGCTGGCTCGACCGCCACGAAACACAGTTCGTCATGCAAACCCTGCGCGACCAAATCGGACAACACGTCTATCCCGCCCACCGCCTCGACCGCCCCACATCCGGCGTCCTCCTGTTTGCCCTTGACCCCGAAGCCGCCCGCCTGCTGACGCAGCAGTTCGAACAAAAAACCACACACAAAACCTACTGGGCAATCGTGCGCGGATATTTGCCCGACGACGGACTCATCGACTACCCCCTCAAATATCAGCCCGACAAAATCGCCGAATCCCAAACCGAAGCCACCCTCCAAGAAGCCCAAACCCGATACCGCTGCCTTGCACGCACCGAATTGCCCTTCCAATCCGCCGCCCGCTACCCGACCTCGCGCTACTCGTGGGCAGAACTCATCCCGCACACAGGCCGCAAACACCAACTCCGCCGCCACATGAAACACATCTTCCACCCCATCGTCGGCGACACCAACTACGGCGACCTGCGCCAAAACCACGCCACCGCCGCCCACCTCGGCACCACCCGCCTCATGCTCCACGCCCGCAGCCTGTCGTTCCAAAGCATCGAAAACAGCGAAACCCTGACCGTCTGTGCCGATACCGACGAGAGCTGGCGGATTTGGCTGGATACGTTTGAAGCGTAAGTGAAAAGTCGCGTCAACAGGCTATCTGGTTATACTGCAAAACCGGACATGGTTTTCAGACGACCTTTATTCATCAAAACACATTTGAGATAACCGAACCCCGTAGCATGGGCTTTGCCCGCGGGATTTTCCGTCCGTCAGTCTGAATCGGGTATTTGTACTGACATCTGCTTCGCGGGTAGAACCCGCGCTACGGTTTGTTGTACCGATACCGACGAGAGCCAGCGGATTTGGCTGGATACGTTTGAGGCGTAAGCGCAAAGTCGTGCCAACAGGCAGGCTGGTGATACTGCAAAGCCGAACGCGGTTTTCAGACGACCTTTATTCATCAAAACTCACTTGAGATAACCGAACCCCGTAGCGTGGGCTTTGCCCGCGAGATTTGCCGTCCGTCAGTCTGAATCGGGTATTTGTACTGACATCTGCTTCGCGGGTAGAACCCGCGCTACGGTTTGCTGTGCCGATACCGACGAGAGCTGGCGGATTTGGCTGGATACGTTTGAAGCGTAAGTGGAAGGTCGCATCAACAGGCGGGCTGGTGATGCTGCAAAGCCGGACACGGGTTTCAGACGACCTTTATTCATCAAAACTCACTTGAGATAACCGAACCCCGTAGCGTGGGCTTTGCCCGCGAGATTTTCCGTCCGTCAGTCTGAATCGGGTATTTGTGCTGACATCTGCTTTGCGGATAGAACCCGCGCTATGGTTTGCTGTGCCAATATCGACAAGAGCTGGCGGATTTGGCTGGATATGTTTGAGGCGTAAGCGAAAGGTCGTACCGACAGGCGGATTGGTTATGCTGAAAAGCCGGACACGGTTTTCAGACGACCTCATCCCTGCCATCTCAGTCCGTTCAACCCACATTCATGCCGAATAATCCTACTTTGCGGTAAAGGTCGTCTGAAAACGCTATAGTGGATTAAATTTAAATCAGGACAAGGCGACGAAGCCGCAGACAGTACAGATAGTACGGAACCGATTCACTTGGTGCTTCAGCACCTTAGAGAATCGTTCTCTTTGAGCTAAGGCGAGGCAACGCCGTAATGGTTTAAAGTTAATCCACTATACACTCTTTCAGACGACGTCTGTCATATCACCATAAGGACATTCCATGAGCGACATCGAAAAGCAACTCGCCGCCATCCGCTACACCGCCGACCGCACCAAACGTTACAACGAACATGGCTTTACCCTGTTGCAACTGGGCATACGCGGCGTGGTCTATTTCAATACCCGCGATGATGTCGCCGATGCCTTAACCGATTTGATGGATTTCTATTACGAATGGGGGAAAGACAAGCTGACAATAGCTTGGCACGAAAAAGGTCATAGGGATATTAAGGAAGTCAAACTGACCGAAAAATCATATCAGAAAGAACGGGATACAATCTACCGGTGGTTGGACAATCGGAAGGAGAATCCGCCAGAGGTGATGTGGGGAATGCAAAGCGATCATGCAAATACCAGCGCATCCTATTATTTCAATATCACCTCTTTTGCCGCCTACTTTGCAAACGATCCAGATATATCAAGAGGCACTCTGCTTTTTAACCTGCCACTGGAAATTTTGTCTTCCCCCCAAGATTTGGCAAAGCTGGATGAATTTGTCGGCAAAATTTCAGAGAAACTGGATGTTTTCCACGGTTATATCGGGCTGGCAGCGATTCCACCGCATAATTATCACGACGGTGCGCCGTATGAATACGGGGTTTGCCGCGAGAATTTAGGACTGATTCCGGTCACGACCGATTATTTGGCAGATTTCTATGACTACAATATCCGCAGTATCAGTTGGTACACGCTGGTCGGTAGGGAACTTTACGGACAGCTATCGGCAGGCAGGATAGAGCCTGTTTTGGCAAATCATCCCAATATTACTCTGCGCGACATCGCCGGCATCAAAGTTTTCAAAATCGGCAGCCTGCCCGAAACAGGGGATATCCGCGAAGATCTACCCTTGGACTACATTGCGCTAAACCGCGCTTTAGAACCGATACGCGAAAAATATCCGCGTGAAAACATGGGCGGCATCACTCGCGAACAGATGTATTATTGGTCGAGAAGATGGGACGGCTGGGAAGTGGAAGAAAAGGACGGCAAGCGGATCTACACCCAAGCGCCGCAGGAAATCATCGGTGTTGAGGAAGAGCCTGTTCCGATTTCGGGTATGTGGAAAATCACCAGCTTTGACGGTGAAACCCGCCATTTCAATAAAGGCGAAATTTTTCCTGAAGGAGAGGGAGTGCGGACACAAGATGTGCTTCTCGGACCGCAAATGGGTCTGACCATTTGGGAGCTGGTCAAAGGCGACCATAACGAGCCTTTGCGCAGAAAAGCAATGTGGTAGGCAACCGCCCTGCCTTTCCGAACGTCAGCCGATACGTTAAAATATGCCTCGTCTGAAACCCCGTTTTTAAGGAAAACCGCCATGACCCGTATGGTTCACTGCGTCAAACTCGGCAAAGAAGCCGAAGGTATGAAATTCCCACCGCTGCCCAACGAATTAGGCAAGCGTATTTTTGAAAATGTATCCCAAGAAGCTTGGAATGCGTGGACACGCCACCAAACCATGCTGATTAACGAAAACCGTTTAAGCCTCGCCGACCCACGCGCACGCGAATATCTGGCACAACAAATGGAACAGTATTTCTTCGGCGACGGCGCAGATGCCGTTCAAGGTTATGTGCCGCAAGAGCCCAAATAACGCCATCATTTGCTCAAAAGGTCGTCTGAAAACGAAAATCGGATTTCAGACGACCTTTTTGTATCAATAAACTTGCTGCAAAGCCGTTTCATTTTATAGTGGATTAACTTTAAATCAGGACAAGGCGACGAAGCCGCAGACAGTACAGATAGTACGGAACCGATTCACTTGGTGCTTCAGCACCTTAGAGAATCGTTCTCTTTGAGCTAAGGCGAGGCAACGCCGTACTGGTTTAAAGTTAAGCCACTATATTTCCGCTATTTCCGTATTTTCCCTATTCCTCTCCCCCGCAAAAGAGGATGAAAAATACCAAAATCGCAACCGTTTATCAGCTTATCAAATTTACCGCCAGCTTATTGCATCCTTTGGACAAGAGTTGGCCGAATCGCAATAACCCATCAAAATTTGCCGTACTTCAATATAGGTTTCGCAAAAGCTCAAATGAATTTCGCCAATCATCTGTTTTCAGACGACCTCAACATGGTTTCTTTGACCTGCTGCACCTATGCTTTCAGACAACCTTTGTCCTGAATAAAGGGAGAAAACGTCGCGTAGGCTTTACCCACGGAAAGTGTTCAAAGAATTATTTATCTAACACCGGAACACCGGCTCCCCATACAAATACAAACCGATTTCCAATGATGCACATATCGGTCTTTAACAGTAAGCAAGACCTAATAAAATTCAAAAACTCAATTCCATCCATGAAGTCTCGATTGTGCAAAATACCAATCAACAGAATGCCCTATTTCTATTTGAATCCACCATAAATGCTTCAATGGGTTAAAAAATAAAAAGCCGAACGGATAAACCATTCGGCTTTCTATCAAAAGCAGCGATTATTGAACTTTAATTTCTACATCAACACCGGCTGGCAAGTCCAGTTTCATCAGTGCATCGGTAGTTTTGTCAGTCCAGTCCACGATGTCCATCAGGCGCAAGTGAGTGCGGATTTCCAATTGTTCACGAGAAGTTTTGTTCACGTGTGGAGAACGCAGAATGTTGAAACGTTCGATTTTAGTCGGCAACGGAATCGGACCTTTTACAACGGCACCGGTACGTTTTGCAGTTTCAACGATTTCTTGAGCAGAACGGTCGATCAGGCTGTAATCATAAGCTTTCAGGCGGATACGGATTTTTTGGTTTGCCATTTATCGATATCCTTCAATTAAGCGATGATAGAAGAAACCACACCTGCACCTACGGTACGTCCACCTTCGCGAATCGCAAAGCGCAAACCTTCTTCCATAGCGATAGGCGCAATCAGTTCTACAGTGATGGCTACGTTCTCACCAGGCATAACCATTTCTACACCTTCTTCCAAAGTAACCGCGCCGGTTACGTCGGTAGTACGGAAGTAGAATTGAGGACGGTAGTTGGCGAAGAACGGAGTATGACGACCACCCTCTTCTTTGCTCAATACGTACACTTCTGCTTTGAATTTGGTGTGCGGAGTGATGGTACCCGGTTTAGCCAATACTTGACCGCGTTCCACTTCTTCACGTTTGGTACCGCGCAGCAATACGCCTACGTTGTCACCGGCTTGACCTTCGTCCAGCAGTTTGCGGAACATTTCAACACCGGTACAAGTGGTTTTTTGGGTTTCTTTCAGACCTACGATTTCGATCTCGTCACCAACGTGGATGACACCGCGCTCTACACGGCCGGTTACTACTGTACCGCGACCGGAGATGGAGAATACGTCTTCGATAGGCAACAGGAACGGTTTGTCCACGGCACGCTCTGGAGTCGGGATGTAGCTGTCCAATGCGGCAGCCAGTTCGAAGATTTTTTCTTCGTAAGCGGCGTCGCCTTCCAAGGCTTTCAGTGCAGAACCTTGTACGATCGGGCAGTCGTCGCCTGGGAAGTCGTAGCTTGACAGCAAGTCACGGATTTCCATTTCAACCAGTTCCAGCAGTTCGGCATCGTCAACCATGTCGCATTTATTCATGAACACGATGATGTAAGGTACGCCTACTTGGCGGGCCAACAGGATGTGTTCGCGGGTTTGCGGCATAGGACCGTCGGCAGCGGAACATACCAAGATTGCGCCGTCCATTTGTGCGGCACCGGTAATCATGTTTTTAACGTAGTCGGCGTGTCCCGGGCAGTCTACGTGTGCGTAGTGGCGGGTTTCGGTTTCGTATTCTACGTGTGAGGTATTAATGGTAATACCGCGGGCTTTTTCTTCGGGAGCGTTGTCGATTTGGTCGTAAGCTTTTGCAGCACCACCGAATTTTTTAGCCAAAATAGTAGTCAAAGCAGCAGTCAGGGTGGTTTTACCATGGTCAACGTGACCGATGGTGCCAACGTTTACGTGCGGTTTGCTACGTTCAAATTTTTCCTTAGCCATGAGCTAATTCCTTTACATTAAAGATCGATTAAAGAACAGAGGCCGTCTGAAAAATCATTTCAGCCTTTCAGACGACCTATTTGCCTGATTAGCCTTTACGGGCTTCAGTTACAGCAGCAGCTATGTGGGCAGGAGCTTCAGAATATTTCTTGAACTCCATAGAGTAAGTAGCGCGGCCTTGGGTTGCAGAACGCAGGTCGGTCGAATAACCGAACATTTCTGCCAGAGGTACTTCGGCACGGACTTTTTTACCGCCGATACCGTCATCATCCATACCCAATACGACGCCGCGACGACGGTTCAAGTCGCCCATTACGTCACCCATGTATTCTTCAGGGGTTTCCACTTCAACTGCCATGATTGGCTCAAGCAGAGCAGGATTGGCTTTACGCATACCTTCTTTGAAGGCTTGGGAAGCAGCCAATTCGAAGGCCAGTTGAGAGGAGTCGACATCGTGTGAAGAACCGAAGATCAAACGTACGCGTACGTCAACTACAGGGTAGCCTGCAACGATACCGTTAGGCAGGGTATCGCGGATACCTTTATCCACAGACGGAATGAATTCGCGAGGAATCACACCACCTTTAATTTCGTCGATAAATTCGTAACCTGCACCACCCGGCTCCATAGGTTCCATTTTGATCACAACGTGACCGTATTGACCTTTACCACCGGATTGTTTAGCGTGTTTGTATTCGGCTTCAACTTCTTTGCGGATGGTTTCGCGGTAAGCCACTTGAGGCGCACCGATATTCGCTTCCACGCCGAATTCGCGTTTCATACGGTCAACAATAATTTCCAAGTGCAGCTCACCCATACCGGAAATAATGGTTTGACCGGACTCTTCGTCTGTACGAACGCGGAAAGAAGGGTCTTCTTTAGCCAGACGGTTCAGGGCGATACCCATTTTCTCTTGGTCGGCTTTGGTTTTCGGCTCAACGGCAATATGGATTACCGGCTCAGGGAATTCCATGCGTTCCAAGATAATAGGTGCGCTTTCTGCACACAAGGTTTCACCGGTAGTAACGTCTTTCAGACCGATAGCGGCTGCAATATCACCAGCGCGTACTTCTTCGATTTCAGTACGGTCCGCAGCAGTCATTTGTACCAAACGGCCGATACGTTCACGAGTACCTTTTACTGAGTTCAATACGGTATCACCGGATTTCACGACGCCAGAGTAAACGCGGATAAAGGTCAATTGACCAACGTATTTGTCGTTCAACATTTTGAACGCCAATGCAGAGAATTTCTCTTCATCGCTGGCTTGACGGCTGTCGGCTTCTTCAGTGTTAGGGTTAACACCTTGAACAGGAGGAATATCGGTAGGAGCAGGCAGCAATTCTACAACTGCGTCCAACATACGTTGAACACCTTTGTTTTTAAATGCAGAACCACACAACATAGGTTGGATTTCGCCTGCCAGAGTACGTTGACGCAAACCGCCTACGATTTCTTCCTCAGTCAGCTCGTCGCCGCCCAAGTATTTATCCATCAATTCTTCGCTGGCTTCTGCCGCGGCTTCAATCATGTTTTGACGCCATTCTTCAGCAGTTTCAACCAATTCGGCAGGAATATCGCCATAGGTAAAGGTTGTACCTTTGTCAGCTTCGTTCCAAATGATAGATTTCATTTTCAACAGATCAACAACGCCGCTGAAGCTGTCTTCTGCACCTACCGGAATGACGATAGGTACAGGGTTTGCGCGCAAACGGGTTTTCATTTGCTCAACAACGCGGAAGAAGTTGGCACCTTGACGGTCCATTTTATTTACAAACGCCAAGCGTGGTACTTGGTATTTGTTAGCTTGACGCCATACGGTTTCAGATTGCGGCTGAACACCACCCACCGCGCAGTAAACCATTACCGCACCGTCCAATACACGCATAGAACGCTCTACCTCTACGGTAAAGTCAACGTGTCCCGGGGTGTCGATGATGTTGAAACGGTGTTCTGGGAATTGTTTCGCCATACCGGACCAGTAGGAAGTCACGGCAGCAGAAGTAATGGTAATACCACGCTCTTGCTCTTGTTCCATGTAGTCGGTAGTAGCCGCACCGTCATGCACCTCGCCCAATTTGTGGGTCAAACCGGTATAGAACAAAATACGTTCTGTAGTAGTGGTTTTACCCGCGTCGATATGAGCGGAAATACCGATGTTGCGGTACAGGCTGATCGGGGTCTTACGAGCCATTTTATTAGCCTTTCAAAATTAGAAACGGAAGTGAGAGAATGCTTTGTTGGCTTCAGCCATGCGGTGTACTTCTTCACGTTTTTTCAACGCACCACCGCGACCTTCGGATGCATCAATCAACTCGCCTGCCAAACGCAGGTCCATGGATTTCTCACCACGTTTGCGGGCCGCATCGCGAACCCAGCGCATTGCAAGAGCCAGACGGCGTGAAGGACGAACCTCAACAGGAACTTGGTAGTTTGCACCACCTACACGGCGGCTTTTCACTTCCACGATAGGTTTGGCGTTTGCAATGGCTTCGTTGAATACTTCGATTGCTGCTTTGCCGGTTTTTTTCTCGATTTGCTCCAGCGCACCGTAAACGATACGTTCGGCAACGGATTTCTTACCGTCAATCATCAATACGTTCATGAATTTAGTCAGCTCGACGCTGCCGAATTTAGGATCAGGCAATACATCACGCTTGGGGACTTCTCTACGTCTTGGCATTTTAATTTCCTTTAATCTATTCAGTTGGGTCAATTCCCATGAATACCCAAAAGAGCATTCACTTACTCGGCCGTTATTCAGCTTAGGTGGCCGACGTGCCTATTTAAGCCCCTGTAATTATTTAGGACGCTTAGCACCGTATTTAGAACGGGCTTGTTTACGGTCTTTAACACCTGCAGTATCCAAAGAACCGCGTACAGTGTGGTAACGCACACCCGGCAAGTCTTTTACACGACCGCCGCGAATCAGTACGACGCTGTGCTCTTGCAGGTTGTGGCCTTCACCGCCGATGTATGAAATCACTTCAAAACCGTTGGTCAGGCGAACTTTACATACTTTGCGCAATGCAGAGTTAGGTTTTTTAGGGGTAGTCGTGTATACACGGGTGCACACGCCGCGTTTTTGCGGGCAAGCTTCCAGTGCAGGCACTTTATTTACGTACACAGGCTTTTGACGGCCTTTGCGTACCAATTGGTTGATAGTTGGCATATTTTCTCGTCCTGTTGAGTTAAATACTTGCCGACACCATGTCGGCAAGAGTGGAATTATATTTTTATTGCAAGAGTTTAGTCAAGCAAACGGTAGAGAAAAGTTGGTATTTTGTATTTACTAAGAACTATTTAGCAACTAAGGTCGTCTGAAATGGATAAAGAGTTCTCAAACTCTGCGCTCCCTATTTCAAACGACCTTTATCAAAAATGAGTCGGTTCGCAACTCTTTGGAGCCACCCTTCCTACCGCACTTTTCACAACAACCCTGACAAGCCACACAGGTCGTCTGAAAAAGAAAACCGCAAGCTGTGTTGGCTTGCGGTTTTCTTTCAAACAAATATCCTACGGATTATTCATCTGCTGCTTCGATTTCGGAAGTTTCTTGCTCCGCTTCTTGCCATTGCTGGCGGCGGCTGCGGTGGTAGGTCAAACCGGTACCGGCAGGAATCAGACGACCTACAATTACGTTCTCTTTCAGGCCGCGCAACTCGTCTTGTTTGCCCATGATGGCGGCTTCAGTCAGAACGCGGGTCGTCTCTTGGAACGATGCGGCAGAAATGAAGCTGTCGGTTGACAAGGAGGCTTTGGTAATACCCAACAATACGTTTTCGTAACGTGCCGGTTCTTTGCCTTCTTCCAAAGCTTTTTCATTGGCTGTCATGACATCACCGCGTTCGACTTGCTCACCGGTAATGAATTCGGTTTCACCTGAATCGACAATATTCACACGACGCAGCATCTGACGGATGATGACTTCGATGTGTTTATCGGAAATCTTCACACCTTGCAGACGGTAAACCTCTTGCACTTCTTGAACGATATAACGCGCCAGTGCTTCGATACCTTGCAAACGCAGAATATCATGCGGATCAACAGCTCCGTCCACGATGGTTTCACCGCGGTTTACCACTTGACCGTCATGCACCAGAATTTGTTTCTCTTTAGAAATCAAAGTCTCGTATGCTACGCCGTCTACATCAGTGATAATCAGACGCTGTTTGCCTTTGGTCTCTTTACCGAATGAAACTGTACCGGTGATTTCTGCCAACATACCCGCATCTTTCGGTACACGTGCTTCAAACAACTCGGCAACGCGCGGCAGACCACCGGTAATATCGCGGGTTTTGGAAGAGGCTTGCGGGATACGCGCCAATACGTCACCTTTACCGACTTCCTGACCTTCGCGCACGGTAATCACTGCACCCACAGGGAATGCCATAGATACCGGGGTGGAGGTACCCGGAATGCAGATTTCCAGACCGTTTTCATCCAACAGTTTCACTGTCGGACGCAGCAGTTTGGATGCGCTGCCGGAGCGGCGTTTGCCGTCAATAACTACCAAAGTGGACAAACCAGTTACATCGTCAGTTTGTTTGGCAACGGTTACGCCCTCTTCCACGTTCTCGAATTTCACCCAACCTGCGTGTTCGGTAATCATCGGACGGGTATGCGGATCCCAGGTTGCCAACGTTTGACCTGCTTTAATGGCTTCACCATCTTGAACCATCAAAATCGCACCGTAAGGCACTTTGTGGCGTTCGCGCTCACGACCGATGTCATCATGGATAACGACTTCGCAAGAGCGGCCGATGACAACCAATTCGCCTTTGTTGTTGGCAACATAACGCATTTGGCTGCTGAATCGTGCCGTACCGTTGGATTTGGCTTCAACTTGGCTGGCTGCTGCCGCACGGGATGCCGCACCACCGATGTGGAACGTACGCATGGTCAACTGGGTACCCGGTTCACCGATAGACTGAGCTGCAATCACGCCGACTGCTTCACCGGCATTAACCAGTTTGCCGCGTGCCAAGTCACGACCGTAACAGTGTGCGCACAAGCCATGACGGGTTTTACAGGTAATCGGAGTACGTACTTTGACTTCATCAACACCGGATTGGTCAATCATATCCACCAGTTTTTCAGTCAACAACGTACCGGCTTCAACCAAGGTCTCGCCGCTTGACGGATCGACAACGTCAGACGCTGTAACACGACCCAAAATACGATCACGCAATGCTTCAATCACATCACCGCCTTGTACGACTGCCTTCATGACAAAGCCGTCTGAAGTGCCACAATCGTCTTCAACAACGACCAAGTCTTGAGTTACGTCCACCAGACGACGGGTCAGGTAACCGGAGTTCGCGGTTTTCAATGCGGTATCCGCCAAACCCTTACGCGCACCGTGGGTCGCAATAAAGTATTGCAATACGGTCAAACCTTCGCGGAAGTTTGAGGTAATCGGCGTTTCAATAATCGAGCCGTCAGGTTTAGCCATCAAACCACGCATACCGGACAACTGTTTAATCTGAGCCGCAGAACCACGGGCACCAGAGTCTGCCATCATATAGATGGAGTTGAATGACTCTTGATCGACTTCGTTGCCGTCACGGTCGATAACTTTTTGTTTGGACAAGTTGTCCATCATCGCTTTAGCGATTTTATCGCCGGCACGACCCCAAATATCCACCACTTTGTTGTAGCGTTCGCCATTGGTGACCAAACCTTGGCGGTATTGGTCTTCGATTTCTTTAACCTCGGCATTGGCTTCAGCCAACAAGGCTGCTTTTTCTTTCGGAATTTCCATGTCGTCAACAGCAATGGAAATACCGCCTTTGGCTGCGAATCCGAAACCGGTATACATCAAGTGGTCGGCGAAAATAACCGTATCGCGCAAGCCGCACAGGCGGAACGATGCGTTAATCAGCTTGGAAATTTCTTTTTTCTTCAACGCCTTATTGATGTATTCAAACGGCAGGCCTTTAGGCAGGATTTCGCTCAACAATGCACGACCGACAGTCGTTTCGTAGCGGGTAACGACAGGCTCGAATTCGCCGGCTTCATTTTTCACCCATTCACGCAGACGTACGGTGATTTTCGTACCCAGCTCAACTTGTTTGGTATGGTATGCACGATGCACTTCTTTCACATCAGCAAACAGACTGCCCTCACCTTTGGCATTGATGCGGTCGCGGGTCATGTAGTACAGGCCCAATACGATGTCTTGGGAAGGTACGATAATCGGTTCGCCGTTGGCAGGAGACAATACGTTGTTTGAAGCCAGCATCAGGGTACGCGCTTCCATTTGCGCTTCCAAGCTCAATGGAACGTGTACCGCCATTTGGTCACCGTCAAAGTCGGCGTTAAACGCGGCACATACCAACGGATGCAACTGAATGGCTTTACCTTCAATCAGGATGGGTTCAAACGCTTGAATACCCAAACGGTGCAGGGTCGGCGCACGGTTCAGCATAATCGGATGTTCACGAATGACTTCTTCCAAGATATCCCATACTTCAGGTACTTCTTGCTCTACCAATTTTTTCGCTGCTTTAACGGTAGAAGCCAGACCTTGTTTTTCCAGTTTATGGAAAATGAACGGTTTGAACAGTTCCAAAGCCATTTTTTTCGGCAGACCGCATTGGTGCAGACGCAGGTATGGACCTACGGTAATCACGGAACGACCTGAATAGTCCACACGTTTACCCAGCAGGTTTTGACGGAAACGACCGCCCTTACCTTTAATCATGTCGGCCAACGATTTCAGCGGACGTTTGTTGGCGCCGGTCATGGCTTTACCGCGACGGCCGTTATCCAACAGCGAGTCAACCGCTTCTTGCAACATACGTTTTTCATTGCGAACAATGATGTCAGGAGCGTGCAGTTCCAGCAGGCGTTTCAGACGATTGTTACGATTGATGACGCGACGGTATAAATCGTTCAAATCGGAAGTGGCAAAACGACCACCGTCCAACGGAACCAGAGGACGCAAATCAGGCGGCAATACCGGCAGCACGTCCATAATCATCCACTCCAGTTTCATGCCGGAACGATGGAAGGCTTCCAACACTTTCAAGCGTTTGGCGATTTTTTTGATTTTGGTATCTGAACCGGTCGACTCAAGCTCTTGGCGCAGGATTTCGATTTCGCCTGCTACATCCAAAGTGCGCAACAATTCGCGGATACCTTCCGCACCCATTTTGGCATCGAAATCGTCGCCGTATTCGTCCAGTTTGTTGTAGTAGTCATCTTCAGTCAGCAATTGACGGCGTTGCAGCGGAGTCATGCCGGGGTCGGTCACAACAAAAGCTTCAAAGTACAATACGCGCTCGATGTCGCGCAAAGTCATGTCCAACACCATGCCCAAACGAGAAGGCAGAGATTTCAAGAACCAAATGTGTGCCACAGGTGCGGCCAATTCGATATGACCCATGCGTTCGCGGCGTACTTTGGACAAAGTCACTTCAACGCCACATTTTTCACAGGTTACACCTTTAAATTTCAAGCGTTTATATTTTCCGCACAAGCATTCGTAGTCTTTGACCGGACCAAAGATTTTGGCGCAGAACAGACCGTCACGCTCAGGTTTGAACGTACGATAGTTGATGGTTTCGGGCTTTTTAACTTCGCCGTAAGACCATGAGCGGATGGTTTCGGGAGAAGCAATGCCGATTTTGATGGCATCAAACTCTTCTTCCATGCCGGCAGTTTGCAACGGATTAAATAAGTTCAACAAATTCATTTTTGCTCCTTGAAGGAAGTATTTTTACCGCGTGGCGGATTTTCGATATTGGAAACGGTACGTTGCGGTTTCAGACGACCTGATATTTTCAGATTTCGATTCATTCATTCTTATTCTGCAACCGCTTTTTCAAACGACCCAGAGAGATCGTCTGAAAACTTCTGTTTAGTAACGTTCCAAATCGATATCCAAGCCCAGTGAGCGAATCTCTTTAACCAATACGTTGAAGGACTCAGGCATACCGGCATCGATTTTGTGTTCGCCTTTGACGATGTTCTCGTACATTTTGGTACGACCTGTTACGTCGTCGGACTTCACGGTCAACATCTCTTGCAGTGTGTAGGCTGCGCCGTATGCTTCCAGCGCCCAAACCTCCATCTCACCGAAACGTTGGCCACCGAACTGAGCTTTACCGCCCAGAGGCTGTTGAGTAACCAGACTGTACGGACCGGTAGAGCGCGCGTGCATTTTTTCGTCAACCAAGTGGTGCAGTTTCAGATAGTGCATCACACCTACTGTTACCTTGCGGTCAAACGGTTCGCCAGAGCGTCCGTCATACAGCGTGATTTGGGTTTTGCTGTCGTTAAAGCCCAGTTTTTCGACTTCAGGATCATCGCTTGGATAAGCCAAATTCAGCATTTCGCGGATTTCGGATTCTTTCGCACCGTCAAACACCGGCGATGCAAAAGATGCGCCTTTACGCAGGTTGGAAGCCAGTTCGATAATTTCTTCATCAGTCAGAGCGTCCAAATCTTCTTTCTTACCGCTGCCGTTGTAGAGTTTGTTCAAGAACTCGCGCAGCTCGCTGGCTTTACGTTGCTCTTTCAGCATACGGTCGATACGCTCGCCGATACCTTTTGCCGCCCAACCCAAGTGAACTTCCAAAATCTGACCGATGTTCATACGGGAAGGTACGCCCAACGGGTTCAATACGATGTCCACAGGACGACCGTCCGCCATATAAGGCATGTCTTCTACAGGCAGAATGCGCGATACCACACCTTTGTTACCGTGGCGGCCCGCCATTTTGTCACCGGCTTGCAGACGGCGTTTGATGGCGATAAAGACTTTCACCATTTTTTGTACGCCAGGCTGCAATTCGTCGCCTTGAGTCAGTTTTTTCTTCTTGATTTCGTACAACTCGTCCGCTTCTTCGCGTTTTTGTTGCAGACTCAATTTAATCAGTTCTAATTGTTTGGCCAAATCTTCATCAGCCAAACGGATATCGAACCAATCGTGTTTGCTAGGCAAACCCGCCAGATATTCGGTAGTGATTTCACTGCCTTTAGCCAGCTTCATTGGACCGCCGTTGGCTTTTTGACCGACGATCATGCGCTCAATACGGTCGAATGCATCGTTATCAAAAATACGCAACTGGTCGCCCAAGTCTTGACGGTAACGTTTCAGCTCGGAATCAATAATGGATTGAGCACGTTTGTCGCGTTGGATACCTTCGCGAGTAAAGACTTGAACGTCGATAACCGTACCGCTCATGCCAGTAGGCATACGCAACGAGGTGTCTTTTACGTCGGATGCTTTTTCGCCAAAGATGGCGCGCAGCAGTTTCTCTTCAGGAGTGAGTTGGGTTTCGCCTTTAGGCGTTACTTTACCTACCAACACATCGCCTGCTTCCACTTCCGCACCAATATAAACGATACCGGATTCGTCCAAACGGTTTTGCATACGCTCGGACAAGTTCGGAATATCGCGGGTGATATCTTCTGCACCCAGCTTGGTATCGCGGGCAACGACATTCAATTCCTCAATGTGAATCGAAGTATAGCGGTCGTCCGCAGCCACTTTTTCGGAAATCAGAATCGAGTCTTCATAGTTATAACCGTTCCACGGCATGAAGGCGATGGTCATGTTTTGACCCAGAGCCAATTCGCCCAAATCGGTGGATGCGCCGTCAGCAATCAAATCGCCGCGTTGCAAAACGTCGCCGGCTTTAACGGCAGGACGTTGGTTGATATTGGTAGACTGGTTAGAACGGGTGAATTTAACCAAGTTGTAAATATCGACACCCACTTCACCGGCAGTCGCTTCATCGTCATGAACACGAATCACAACACGGTTGGCATCAACATACTCAACCACACCGCCGCGACGGGCAACGATTGCGGTAGCAGAGTCAACGGCAACAGAACGCTCGATACCGGTACCAACCATCGGTTTTTCAGGACGCAGGCACGGTACGGCCTGACGTTGCATGTTGGCACCCATCAATGCACGGTTCGCATCATCGTGTTCCAAGAACGGAATCAGGGATGCCGCTACGGATACCACTTGACCGGTTGCCACGTCCATATATTGCACACGGTCAGGCGTTGCCATAATGGTTTCACCTTTTTCACGACAAGTGACCAAGTCACCAATCAAATTACCATCTTTGTCCAAATCAGCATTCGCCTGTGCAATCACATAGCGGCCTTCTTCAATGGCAGACAAGTAATCGATTTCCTCGGTTACTTTGCCGTCGATAACGCGGCGGTAAGGAGTTTCCAAGAAACCATAATCATTGGTACGCGCATAAACGGACAATGAGTTAATCAAACCGATGTTCGGACCTTCAGGCGTTTCAATCGGACATACGCGGCCATAGTGGGTCGGATGCACGTCTCGCACCTCGAAACCCGCACGTTCACGGGTCAAACCACCCGGGCCCAACGCAGATACACGGCGTTTATGAGTTACTTCAGACAAGGGGTTGGTCTGATCCATAAACTGACTCAATTGGCTTGAGCCGAAGAATTCTTTGATGGCAGCAGAAACAGGTTTCGCATTAATCAAATCATGCGGCATTAAGTTTTCTGATTCCGCTTGATTCAGGCGTTCTTTTACAGCACGTTCCACGCGAGCCAAACCACTGCGGAATTGGTTTTCAGTCAACTCACCTACCGAACGCACACGACGGTTGCCCAAGTGGTCAATATCGTCCACTTCGCCATGACCGTTACGCAATTCAACCAAAGTAGCAATTGAGGCAACAATATCTTCGACGCTCAGAACATAACCGCCTTTTTCGGCAGCGCCTGCAAAAGTTTCATTCAACAAACGGCCATACCAAGACTGCTGTTGTGCTTCAGACAATTTTTGTTCATAAGTACGCGTATTGAATTTCATACGGCCTACGCGAGACAAATCGTAGCTGTCCTCACTGAAGAACAAGCGGTTAAACAATTGCTCGACAGCTTCCTCGGTAGGCGGCTCGCCCGGGCGCATCATGCGGTAAATCGCAACACGCGCTGCTTGCTGATCAGCAGTCTCATCAGTGCGCAGAGTATTGGAAATATAGCCACCCTGATCCAATTCATTAATGTAAAGCGTAGTAAGCTGTTTTACACCATGGATATCAAATTTTGCCAACAACTCTTCAGTGATTTCATCATTGGCCACAGCCAATACTTCACCCGTTTCAGGATCAATCAAATCCGCGGCCAAAGCTTTGCCAATCAAGCTTTCCGGCTCCACATCCAAACGGGTTAATCCCGCATTGCTAATATCACGGATATTTTTTGCGGTAATGCGTTTACCTTTAGCAACCAATACGTTGCCTTCTTTATCCAAGATATCAACTTTGGCAGTTTCACCTTTCAGACGACCTACAACCAAATCGGTTTGAGCACCATTTTCAGACAGATAGAACGTTTCTTTATCGTAGAAAATATCCAAGATCTGCTCATTGTTGTAGCCCAAAGCCTTCAACAAAATCGTAACCGGCATTTTACGGCGACGGTCGATGCGGAAATACAGCAAATCTTTCGGGTCAAATTCGAAATCCAACCACGAACCACGGTAAGGAATGATTCGGGCAGAGAACAACAATTTACCGGAGGAATGGGTTTTACCACGGTCATGCTCAAAGAACACACCGGGAGAACGGTGCAACTGAGAAACAATTACACGTTCGGTACCGTTAATGACAAACGAACCGCTTGGAGTCATCAATGGGATTTCGCCCATGTATACTTCATTTTCACGAACTTCTTTGACTGTCGGTTTAGACGCTTCCTTGTCTAAAATAACCAGTCGGATACGCGCGCGCAGGGGGGCTGCATAAGTGATTCCGCGCAATTGACATTCAGGAATATCGAACAAAGGCTCACCCAACGTGTAATGCACAAACTCCAAACGCGCATAACCATTGTGGCTTACGATAGGGAAAATAGAATTAAATGCAGCCTGCAGACCATCGTCAGTACGCTGATCAAAAGCATTTTCTAATTGCAGAAATTTCGCATAAGAATCAATTTGTGTTGCCAACAAAAAGGGAACGTCCAATACGTTCTCTCGTTTTGCAAAACTCTTACGGATACGTTTTTTCTCGGTAAACGAATAGTTCATATACACTCCGAAAAGCAATTTTAAAGAAAGAGGTCGTCTGAAATAACGCCAATTGTTTGTGTGTTATTTACATTTATTTAAACTTAACTTGCGAATAAATTGCAAATAAATGTAAATAACCGATTAACCTAATAACAACAAGCAAAATAAGGCTGGCAGAAAACTGCCAGCCTTCACAGGAAGCATCAAATTATTTGATTTCGACTTTAGCGCCGGCTTCTTCCAATTGTTTTTGGATGTCTTCAGCTTCAGCTTTAGAAACACCTTCTTTAAGAGTTTTAGGTGCACCATCAACGATGTCTTTAGCTTCTTTCAGACCCAGACCGGTAATTGCGCGGACTACTTTAATCACGCCAACTTTTTGGTCACCGGCAGAAGCCAATACTACGTCAAATTCAGTTTTTTCTTCAGCGGCAGCAGCACCAGCACCAGCAGGACCTGCAACTGCAACAGCAGCAGCGGAAACGCCGAATTTTTCTTCAAAAGCTTTAACCAAGTCGTTCAATTCCATTACGGTCAAAGAACCAACTGCTTCCAAAATGTCTTCTTTAGTAATAGCCATGCTATTTATACTCCAAATATTGTATTAAAAATAATTGATTAACAGAAACAAAATTGATTAAGCGGCTTCTTCGCCTGCTTTTTTCTCTGCCAAAGCAGCCAAACCGCGCGCAAAGCCTGATACAGGAGCTTGCATAACGAACAACAGTTTGGACAACAGCTCTTCGCGGCTCGGAATAGAAGCCAACTCAGCAACCTGAGCAGCATTCATTACTTCACCATTGTAAGAACCGGCTTTAACTACAATCTTGTCATCTTTTTTCGCGAATTGGTGCAGCACTTTAGCAGCAGCAACAGCATCTTCAGAAGCAGCATAAACCAATGGACCAACCATTTGATCAGCCAAAGCTGCGAATGAAGTACCCTCTACTGCACGACGAGCCAATGTGTTTTTCAGAACGCGCAAGTAAACGCCTTCTTTACGCGCATTAGCGCGAAGCTCAGTCATACTGGAAACACTGATACCGCGATATTCAGCAACCACGAGAGTTTGAGCGTTAGCAATTGCTGCGCTGATTTCCTCTACGGCTACTTTCTTGGTTTCAATATTGAGACTCAAGGTCTACCTCCCACTGTTTATAAACAGGATATCGGAATGATATCCCACCAGCGCGGTAACCTAAAAAGACATCTTACAAGCAATCTTGCAATGTGTTTCAGGACTACCGTCTGCGTAGGGCAGTTACGATTAAATCTTGCGATCCCTACGGTCTTGGACATCTACTTAATTCTAAGTAGCCCAAATTCAAGCAACTCAAAAATAGAGTTGCTTGAAAATTTCTTAGATTAGTTATTCACGCTTGATGTATCAACGCGAACACCTAAACCCATAGTGCTGGATACAGCAACTTTTTTCAGGTACTGACCTTTAGCAGCAGCGGGCTTGGCTTTAACGATAGCGTCCAGCAACGCATCAAAGTTCTCTTTCAAATCAGCCTCAGCAAATGAAGCACGACCGATAGTTGCATGAACGATACCAGCTTTATCTGTACGATATTGCACTTGACCTGCTTTTGCATTTTTAACTGCTTCAGCCACATTAGGAGTAACAGTACCCACTTTAGGGTTCGGCATCAAACCACGCGGACCCAAGATAGTACCCAACTGACCAACGATGCGCATTGCATCAGGAGAAGCAATAACGACGTCAAAGTTCAGATTACCTGCTTTGATTTCAGCAGCCAAATCTTCAAAGCCGACAACATCAGCACCAGCTTCTCTAGCTGCTTCAGCATTTGCACCTTGAGTAAATACTGCCACGCGGGTTGTTTTACCAGTACCTTTAGGCAGAACAACTGAACCACGGATAACTTGGTCAGATTTACGCGGATCAACACCCAAGTTGAAAGATACGTCAACAGACTCGTCAAATTTAGCAGTCGCTGCTTTTTTTACCAAAGCAATTGCTTCATCAATTGCATATAATTTATTGGCTTCAATAGAAGAGCGCAAAGCTTTCAAGCGTTTAGATACTTTAGCCATTATACAACACCCTCCACATCTAAACCCATTGAGCGAGCAGAACCAGCAATAGTGCGAACAGCGGCATCCAAATCAGCAGCAGTCAAATCAGGTTCTTTAGTTTTGGCAATTTCTTCCAACTGAGCACGGGTCAATTTACCCACTTTGTTTGTCAGAGGATTAGAACTACCTTTTTGCAAACCGGCGGCTTTTTTCAACAGAATAGAGGCCGGAGGAGTTTTCATCACAAAAGTGAATGACTTATCCGCAAATGCAGTAATTACAACTGGAATCGGCAAACCAGGCTCCATGCCTTGAGTTGCAGCATTAAATGCCTTACAGAATTCCATAATATTCAAACCACGTTGACCCAAAGCAGGACCAACTGGGGGAGATGGATTGGCTTTACCTGCAGGAATTTGCAGTTTGATGTAGCCGATAATTTTCTTTGCCACTTATAGGACTCCTAAAAACGGGTATAGCGCGGAACCATTTCCGCTTCCCAAAAAAGAATTTAGTATTATATTTACTTAGAGATTTTTTTTCAAGGGATTTAAAAACTTAAATCTTTTCTACTTGACCAAACTCCAGCTCAACCGGGGTTTCACGACCAAAAATCTGAACTGAAACCCTCAATTTATTACGCTCATAATTCACTTCATCTACAATACCGTTGAAGTCAGCAAAAGGTCCTTCGTTTACACGAACTTGCTGCCCCACTTCAAATTCAACTTTAGGTTTAGGCTTCTCAACCCCAGAACGAACCTGTTGCAAGATTGCATCAGCCTCTCTTTGAGAAATCGGAGTAGGCTTATTTGCCGTACCACCAATAAAACCTGAAACTCGAGGGGTACTTTTCACCAAATGCCATGAATCATCGGTCATTTCCATTTCGACCAAAACATAGCCAGGATAGAACTTACGCTCGCTAATGGTTTTGCGACCATTTTTAATATCGACCACTTCTTCAACCGGAACAAGAATCTGACCGAAATAACCTTCCATGCCTTCGCGAGCGATACGCTCTTTTAGGGTCTTCTGGACATTTTTCTCAAAGCCGGAATAAGCCTGCACAACATACCAACGTTTTGACATTTTTACCCCCTCTTCAACAACACATCAAAAAACAGCCAAGAAATAGCACTGTCTGTCGCGTAAATAAATACCGCCAAGATTGCTACAAATATAACGACGAAGATCGTCATCTTAACTGCATCATCCCGCGTAGGCCAAACAACTTTTTTAAACTCAGACCATGAGTTTTTAAAATAGGAAAGCAGCCCTTCTCGCTTAGGCGGCGTAGAATGATTGCCGGATGTTACAAGCTGACCCGACTTTTCTGCTTTATGTTCAGATGTATGTTCAGTCATCTTTACTCACTCACCACAGCATCAAAGTCGCACTATCTCACTCATGCAATGGTTTAAATTGATTACTAAAAAAGAAATGCAAAAAAATTAACCGGCACAGGGCCGGTTAATTTTTTATTTGGCAGGCCAAGAGGGTCTCGAACCCCCAACCCTCGGTTTTGGAGACCGATACTCTACCAATTGAGCTATTGGCCTCTAAACTTAAGCGATGATAGAAGAAACCACACCTGCACCTACGGTACGGCCACCTTCGCGAATCGCAAAGCGCAGACCTTCTTCCATAGCGATAGGTGCAATCAGTTCTACAGTGATGGCTACGTTCTCACCAGGCATAACCATTTCTACACCTTCTTCCAAAGTAACCGCGCCGGTTACGTCGGTAGTACGGAAGTAGAATTGAGGACGGTAGTTGGCGAAGAACGGAGTATGACGACCACCCTCTTCTTTGCTCAATACGTACACTTCTGCTTTGAATTTGGTGTGCGGAGTGATGGTACCCGGTTTAGCCAATACTTGACCGCGTTCCACTTCTTCACGTTTGGTACCGCGCAGCAATACGCCTACGTTGTCACCGGCTTGACCTTCGTCCAGCAGTTTGCGGAACATTTCAACACCGGTACAAGTGGTTTTTTGGGTTTCTTTCAGACCTACGATTTCGATCTCGTCACCAACGTGGATGACACCGCGCTCTACACGGCCGGTTACTACTGTACCGCGACCGGAGATGGAGAATACGTCTTCGATAGGCAACAGGAACGGTTTGTCCACGGCACGCTCTGGAGTCGGGATGTAGCTGTCCAATGCGGCAGCCAGTTCGAAGATTTTTTCTTCGTAAGCGGCGTCGCCTTCCAAGGCTTTCAGTGCAGAACCTTGTACGATCGGGCAGTCGTCGCCTGGGAAGTCGTAGCTTGACAGCAAGTCACGGATTTCCATTTCAACCAGTTCCAGCAGTTCGGCATCGTCAACCATGTCGCATTTATTCATGAACACGATGATGTAAGGTACGCCTACTTGGCGGGCCAACAGGATGTGTTCGCGGGTTTGCGGCATAGGACCGTCGGCAGCGGAACATACCAAGATTGCGCCGTCCATTTGTGCGGCACCGGTAATCATGTTTTTAACGTAGTCGGCGTGTCCCGGGCAGTCTACGTGTGCGTAGTGGCGGGTTTCGGTTTCGTATTCTACGTGTGAGGTATTAATGGTAATACCGCGGGCTTTTTCTTCGGGAGCGTTGTCGATTTGGTCGTAAGCTTTTGCAGCACCACCGAATTTTTTAGCCAAAATAGTAGTCAAAGCAGCAGTCAGGGTGGTTTTACCATGGTCAACGTGACCGATGGTGCCAACGTTTACGTGCGGTTTGCTACGTTCAAATTTTTCCTTTGCCATGGCAAATTTCCTATCTTTAAAATACTGAGAAAATGGTATTTGGTGCCCATGGGCAGATTTGAACTGCCGGCCTCTCCCTTACCAAGGGAGTGCTCTACCCCTGAGCTACATGGGCCAATAGACTATTGGAGCGGGTGAAGGGAATCGAACCCTCACCGTAAGCTTGGAAGGCTTCTGCTCTACCATTGAGCTACACCCGCAGACTTACTGCATCAATGCTCCAACACATTGGAATTTGGTGGTGGGAGAAGGATTCGAACCTTCGAAGCTCTCGCAACAGATTTACAGTCTGCCCCCTTTGACCGCTCGGGAATCCCACCAAAAGAGAACGCAAGTTTATTCGTGCCTCAGATTTTCGTCAAGCTCTTTTTTAATTTTGTTTTTTAAAAATCACTCAATTTATTGCTTTAAAAAAGAATTTATTTGAACTGAATGATTTTTTCGTATTTTGCCATCAGCTCTTCGTGCGTTTCCGGATGCTCTTCATCAATCAGGATGCAGTCCACCGGACATACCTGTTGACATTGCGGCTCATCGTAGTGGCCTACACATTGCGTACACAAATTAGGATTAATTTCGTAGATTTCTTCACCTTGCGAGATGGCGTCATTGGGGCACTCCGGCTCGCAAACGTCACAGTTAATGCACTCATCTGTAATAAAGAGCGACATTTCTTTTCCTTTTTCATTTAAATTATCAAAACCGATTGGGCGCGGATTATAGCACAAACGCGTCAAAAACAATCTGTTTAGGCGAATGTTTACACCCTGGTAATGATTCTCAAATCTCTTACTATTCAGCCACTTGGACAAACTGCAAGAGCACAAAACCACTCTTACCCGCCCGCCCTTCGCGATAAGGCTCCAACCACTCGGGAAAATCGGGCAGCTCCCCTGCTTCAATATAGACCATTGCCCCGTTTTTCAAGCTATTTTTCAAAGAAGCAAACAAATTTTCCCAGCCCTGCCACGCAAATGGCGGATCCAAAAAGACCACATCAAACTTTTCAGACGACCTCTGCAAATACGCAAGGCCATCGGTATTGAGGATTTCTAGCTTATCCAAACCCAATACTCTGGCGTTTTGCCACAGCATATCGGCAGTTTTACGGTTATTGTCTGCCAGCACTACCCTTTTCGCGTTACGGGACGCGGCTTCAAATCCTAGCGCACCGCTTCCTGCAAACAGGTCCAACACGTTCATACCGGTCAAATCCTGACCGAGCCAATTGAAAAGTTTTTCGCGGACACTATCAGGTGTCGGACGCAGACCGTCCGCATCTGCAAAAACCAGTTTCCTTCCCCTGCATTGTCCGCCGATGATGCGGACTTGATTTGAATGTTTGCTGTGTTTGTTCATGATTGGGAAAACGAATCGTCTTACAGTTTCAGACGACCTTTAAAGAATGACAAAGCAGCCATTATACCGCAGCGTTTTTTCATTTAAGGCAGCATGAAAACAAATCGACCATCGCAAAAATTTATTTTTTATGATGGTAAACTTACAAAATTTTATAAATTATAAAATATTTTCTCAAATAAAAAGGTCGCTTACGTTTGCCATTAGAACTTTCCCACCGCTTTTTCAGTCTATTTGCCATAATACTTAATGAAAATATGGATGGCTGACAATGCCGCTTTGGAAAATTATTTTGGGTGTTTATATCAGTGGTGTGATTGCCTTCACCGCCCACGCTCATTTTTTTGATGAATATTACCGCCACTTAGGATTGATACCGAACTTGGGGCGCGGTCTAATTTGGTTCGTCTTTTGTCTGCCTTTGATTGGCAAAACCGTTGCTTTGATTGTCAGTTTGTTCTTTCTTGCTACATTGGTTTTTGCGAGACGTTGAGTCCTTTCTTAATAAGACTGAAAAGGTCGTCTGAAAATTTTTCAGACGACCTTTTTTCTTCTAAACCAACCTACCTTCATCACTCTTTCGGTGCAGGCGGTTCAATCTGTTCTTTCCAGCCGCATTCTTTTTGCGGGCAGACTTTTTCGACGCCCCAGCGTTTGGTGGTTTTGATGGTCAAAACCGGCCATGCGCATTTTGGACAGGTTTCGGCTACGGGCGGATTCCAAGTGGCGTAGTTGCAGTCGGGATAGGTGCTGCAACTGTAAAACAGTTTGCCGTAGCGGGATTTGCGCTCGACGAGGTTGCCTTTTTTGCATTGCGGGCATTGGACGCCGGTATCTTTCGGTTTTTCCAACGGCTCGACGTGTTTGCATTTGGGGTAGTTGGCGCAGCCGATAAATTTGCTGCCGGTGCGGCTGTATTTGTACACCAGCCGTCCGCCGCATTTGGGGCACTCGCGCCCGTCGAGTTCGGCTTGCTCGGCTTCGGCTTTGGCGATGCGCTCGGCGGCTTCTTCGGCGGTTTCATTGACGTTGCGCGTGTAACTGCACTCGGGATAGCCGGCGCAGGCGACGAAGCGGCCCATTTTGCCGAACTTGATTTGCAGTTTGTGTTCGCCGCATTTCGGGCAGGTTTCATCGAGTTCCTGCGTGGTGAATTTGGCGCGTTCGATGCCTTCTTTTTCTTCCACTTGTTTGATGAACGGTTTCCAGAATTTGTCCATCACGGGAATCCAGCGGCGTTTGCCGTCGGCGATTTCGTCGAGCTGGTCTTCGAGTTTGGCGGTGAAGTGGTAGTCGACGTATTGGGCGAAGTGTTCGGTCAGGAATTTGTTAACGATGTCGCCTGTGTCGGTGGGCATGAAGCGTTTTTGCTCAAGGGTAACGTATTCGCGGTCTTTGAGCGTGGAGATGATGCTGGCGTAGGTCGAGGGGCGGCCGATGCCGTATTCTTCAAGGGCTTTAACCAGCGTGGCTTCGTTGTAGCGCGGCGGCGGGGTGGTGAAGTGTTGTTCGCCGTAGAGTTTGTCCACGGGTAGTTTGTCGCCTTCGCTCATTTCGGGCAGTTTTTTGCTGTCTTCGCCTTCTTCATCGTCGCTGCTTTCTTCGTAAACGCTGAGGAAGCCTGCGAAGGTTTGCACTTGTCCGGTTACGCGGAATACGCCTTTGCCGACGGTAATATCGACGGTGGTTTGGTCAAATTTGGCGGGCGTCATCTGACAGGCGACGGTGCGTTGCCAAATCATTTGATAGAGTTTGAACTGGTCTGCGCTCAGGAAGGGGTTGACGCTTTCGGGCGTGCGGTACACGGAAGTCGGACGGATCGCTTCGTGCGCTTCTTGGGCGTTTTTGGATTTGGTTTTGTATTGTTTGGCAGCACTCGGCAGATATTCTTTGCCGATTTTGTTTTCGATGTAATGGCGGATTTCGGTTAATGCTTCATCTGCCAAATTCACGCTGTCGGTACGCATATAGGTAATCAGACCGATGGCGCCTTGCCCTACGTCTATACCTTCGTAAAGCTGCTGGGCGGTACGCATGGTGCGGTCGGTTGTGAAGCCGAGTTTGCGCACGGCGTCCTGCTGCATGGTGGATGTGGTGAACGGCGCGGCTGGATTGCGGCTGCGCTTTTTCTTTTCGATGGCGGTAACGACCGCCTCTTTGCCTTCGAGTTCTTTCAACACGTCGGCTTGCGCGGCTTCGTTCGGCAGGTCGAATTGTTCGAGTTTCGCGCCGTTGTATTGGGCGAGTTTGGCGGTGAACTTGCTGCGGCCTTTGTGGCTGTCGAGATGCACTGTCCAATATTCCTGCGCTTCAAACGCGCGGATTTCGTTTTCGCGTTCGCAAATCAGGCGCAGGGCGGGGCTTTGCACACGGCCTGCGCTCAAACCGCGGCGGATTTTTTTCCACAACAACGGCGAGAGGTTGAAACCGACCAGATAGTCCAGCGCGCGGCGGGCTTGTTGCGCATCGACCAAGTCCATTTCGATTTCGCGCGGGTTGGCGACGGCGTCGAGGACTGCGTTTTTGGTGATTTCGTGGAACACGACACGTTGCGGCTTGATGTTTTTCAGGCCGCGTTTGGATTTGAGGATTTCAAAAAGATGCCAGGAAATCGCTTCGCCTTCCCTATCCGGGTCGGTTGCGAGGTAGATGTTTTCGGCTTCTTTGGCTCCGGCAACAATCGCATCGACGTGTTTGGCGTTGCGTTTGATCAGCTCGTATTTCATGGCGAAGTCGTGTTCGGGATCGACGGCACCATTTTTGGGGACGAGGTCGCGGACGTGGCCGTAGGAGGCCAGAATTTCGAAATCGCCGCCAAGATATTTTTTCAGGGTTTTGGCTTTGGACGGTGATTCGACGATTAAGAGGTTTTTCGCCATTGTTTGTTCTCTTTTAATGTATTGGATGATGCGTTTCAGACGACCTTTCTGAACAAGCTGCGTCAAAAGGTCGTCTGAAAAGGTTTAATGCATGGTCGCTTTGCCGTTGAGCGCGCCCATCAGGTCGTCGCCGATTAAGACGGGCAATTCGCTTTTGTGCGCCCACAATAAGAGCAACACCAGCACTTTCGCCGTATCGAGCGTGATTTCTTCGGGCGGGATGTGCATCAGGGCGTGGATGACGATTTCGCGCTGCTCGTAAGTGATGGCGCGTTCGGCAACCAGATACTGCATCAGCCCCATGACTTCCTGCGGCAGGTTTTCCACTTCCTCGTTGCAATACACGCGCAGGGCATGGCTGTCGAACGGCGCAGCGGCAAATTCGGACGTGTTGAACAACACTTCCATCATCATCAGTGTATTGCCGATTTCCGTTACGTCAAAACCTGCATCTTCCAACAGGCGGCCCAAATCCTCCGGCGGCGGGCAGTTGTCAAAATCTTGGAAGTGTTCGATGAGATAGGCGATGACTTCTGTCATGCTGGTTCCTTAATGAATGAATCGATTATGCTTTTATGCGCTGATAGCGTCCGCCCGGCAAGGCGGCGACGATGCCGTCGAGTTCGTATTCCAGCAGTCGGGCGTAAACGTCTGCCGCCGCCCATGCGGTTTGCTGCGCCAATATATCGGGATGCACGGGGTCGTAACCCATGGCGTTCAGCAGTTCGTCTTCCGCTGTCGGCGCGGCAACCGTATTGGCTGGGGCCGGCTGTTTTCGGACATCAAGGTCGTCTGAAAACGGCAAAACAGGTTCAGACGACGTCTCTCCGACGGCAGTGCGTTTTTCCGTTTTTTTGTTTACCTTATTTATAGAATATGATGGAACTGCCGCATTTTGCAATAGCCCCGGACATTCGTGAAGGATGTCGTCCAAACATTCCACCAATTTCGCGCCGTCTTTAATCAGCTTGTGGCAGCCTTTGCTGTGCGGATTGTCTATCGAACCGGGCACCGCCATCACCTCCCGCCCCATCTCCGCCGCCAGCTTGGCGGTAATCAGCGAACCGGATTCCAACGCGGCTTCAACCACCAGGGTAACCTGCGACAACGCGGCGATCAGGCGGTTTCGGCGCGGGAAGTTGCCCGCAAAAGGCCGCGTATCCAAAGGAAACTCGCTGACGATCAACCCTTTTTCGGCGATTTCATAGGCAAGGTTTTTATTGGAGGGCGGGTAAATGCGGTCTATGCCCGTTCCCCAGACGGCGATGGTGCCGCCGCCCGCCTGCAACGCGCCTTGATGGGCGGCGGTGTCGATACCCGAAGCCATGCCCGACACGACGGGAATATCCTTTTCGCTCAACGCCCTGCCAAAATCTTTGGCAATCCGCATCGCCTGCGGCGTGGCATGGCGGCTGCCGACAATGGCGGCGGAAGGTTTGTGCAGCAGTTGCACGTTGCCGCGCAAAAACAAAACCGGCGGCGCGGTAATGCCCTGCGTCAGCATTTCAGGAAAATCCTCATCTTGCAGCAGCAACAAACGGCAGCCGTCCTGCGTTTCCCATTGCAACGCCGCTTCCGCAGCCTTTTGCGCCAACGCCTGTTTTTCAGCGTTGCGCCAAGATTCGACTGCCTGCTTGTGGCGCACCACCGCGGCGATTTGCTCCGCCGGAGCGTCCAGCGCGGCTTTCGCGCTGCCGAAACGTTGCAGCAGGAGCAAGAAGCCCTCCGCGCCGACATAAGGCATAAACGCCAGTTGCAGCCAGGCAAGGCGGTCGTTTTCCGTCATCAATTGTGTCCCCTTGTTGTTTTCAGACGACCTTTGTTCGGGAGGTCGTCTGAAAACAAATAAATGTCAGTATTTAAAGATAAAGCCGGCAAGCTTTAAGCCGATACAGCGTTCCCGCATCTGATTCCGGTTTCGTGTCTGCTCACCGTCATGCGGATGCTGCCAAACAGCCGGCAGCCCGTTAGTAACTTTTGTAATATTTTTATATTCTACACGATACGGTAGAAATATCTGTTATTCAAATGATTGTCGCACGCAGCCGTGATTCCTTCTCACCCTGCACGGAAATGGCGCATTCAATATAATGGATTAAATTTAAACCAGTACGGCGTTGCCTCGCCTTGCCGTACTATTTGTACTGTTTGCGGTTTCGTCGCCTTGTCCTGATTTAAATTTAATCCACTATAAATGAACCGAATTTGCATCAGTGGGTTGGATACAGCAAAAACGAATAAATTAATGGCAAACAAGGTCGTCTGAAAACATACCGCGGCGTACCGTATGCTTTCAGACGACCTTTTGTCCTACTACCGCCCTACTCTTCTGCTTTTTCCGCTGCGCTGCGGCGGGAAACGCTGATGCCTAATTGTTTGAGTTTACGGTAGAGGTGCGTACGCTCCAAGCCGACTTTTTGGGCGACGCGGCTCATGTTTTGCCCTTCTTGGGCGATGTGGTATTCGAAATAGCGGCGTTCCAGCTCTTCACGCAGTTCGCGCAAAGGCATATTGAAGTTGAAACCGCCGACGATTTCGGTGGCGACCGTTGCCCGTTTTTGTCCCAATGCGGCAACGACCGCCTGCTCGTGGACTTCCTGTCCGTCCGCCTCCAGCATCAGGTTTTTCACGACGCTGCGGAGCTGGTCGAAATTGCCCGGCCAATTGTATTGGCAGAGGACGGTCAACGAGCCGTTGCTGAATTTGACGGGCTGGATTTTTTCGCTGTCCGCCAATTCGGTCATGACTTGGTTAACCAAGAAAGCGATGTCTTCGGATTGGCTGCGCAAAGGTGGGATGCTGATAACATTGCCGGAAAGCAGTTCGGACAACTTGGCATCGGCGATGGCATCAGCCGGGCTTTCATCGGCGGCGTGGCTGCCGGCGACGATAACGCGTACGTTGTAACGGTCTGCCTTACCGAGGATGAAACTGATGCCGTTTTGGATGTTTTTGCTGTACTGCGCTGCATCACCGAGATAGAGCGTGCCGCCCGATGCTTTTTGCAGCAGCTCTAAAGGCGCGTCGGCAATGAGTTCGACGCGGCTGAGTCCGACCCAAGGCGTGCCGCTTTTGTGGAAATAGCGGGCAACGATTTCAAACGGCGAACCGGTTTCGCCGCTGAGCAGCACGGGGCCGCTTTTTTTCACGGCAGGCTCAAGCTGCTGTTTGAATTCCTGAATGGCGGGGCTGTTGCCGAGTTTGTCGAAGGACAAGCCCGCCGCCATCTGCATTTCGCCGTGTTTGAGGGCGCGGTCGACGGTAGAGAGCAGCTTTTGCAGGGCAATCGGTTTTTCCAGAAAATCGAGCGCGCCGATTTTGGTGGCTTCGACGGCGGTATCGATGCTGGCGTGTCCGCTCATCATCACCACGGGCATGTTGAGCTGCCCATTTTTCGCCCACTCTTTGAGCAGGGTAATCCCGTCGCAGTCGGGCATCCAGATGTCCAACAACACCATGGCGGGACGGGTCTGGTGGCGCAGTTGGCGCGCCTCTTCGGCGTTCTCCGCCAAAGCCACGGAATAACCTTCGTCTTGGAGGATTTCCGAGAGCAAGTCGCGGATACCTACTTCGTCATCTACAATTAAAATATCACTGCTACGCATAAGTTTCTACCAATCGGGGTAAGGCTATTTTCACACACGCGCCGCCTTCGTTCTGATTGCTCAGGCTGATGCGGCCGCCGTGCTCTTCGATGATTTTCTTCACAACGGGCAATCCCAGTCCCGTACCTGTCGGTTTGTCGGTTACATACGGCTCGAAGGCATTATGCAGCATTTCCTTGCTGAAACCTTTGCCGTTGTTACACACGGTCAGTAAAACCTGTCCGTCGTTATCTTCGCCGACGCTGACATTCACTTGAGGGGCTTCCGCCTCTTCCGCCGCTTCCGCCGCGTTTTTAAAGATATTGTGCAATACCTGCCGCATGGCGGTGGTATCGGCGGAAATCGGCTGCGGCTTATCGGACAAGTCCGAAACGAAGCGGCACGCCCCGCCTTCGTACAGCAGCAACACTTCTTCAACCAAGCGGTTCAAATCGTGTTTTTCAAAATTCAGCGACGGGGCGCGGGCGTAATTGCGGAAGGCTTCGACCATTTCTTTCAATGCCGCCACCTGCTTGACGATGGTGTCGGTCGAACGGCTGAGTATTTGGGCGTGTTGTTCGTCCAATTTGTCATGCAATTTCCATGCCAATCTCTCGGCGGAAAGTTGGATAGGCGTGAGCGGATTGCGGATTTCGTGTGCCAACCGCTTCGCCACTTCGCCCCATGCGGCTTCTTTCTGCGCGCGGATAAGGACGGTAATATCGTCAATCACCATCACCACGCCGTTGTCGTTGTCGTCGGGCAGGATGGTGGCTTTACCCAAGAGAATGCGTGCATCGTCGGGGGCGGCGTATTCGACTTGGACGGGTTTGGCGGCATTGGCGGTTTCTTCAATCGCGGCAAACACTTCGGCAAGCAGGGTCTGCTGCGGCGATTGTCCGCGCCAGTCATGCCAGTTGCTGCCCCACAGCGGCACCAATTCAATGCCCAAAATCCGTTCGGCGGCTTTGTTGAAAGTTTTCAGACGACCTTCGGCATCCAAAGTAATCACGCCCGTGGTCAAACTTTCCAACACGCATTCGAGATAGTGGCGCGCCGCTTCTTCGCGCAGGCGGTTGTGTTCGTCGGCTTCTTTGGCGATGGCAAGCTGTTCGGTCATGTGGTTGAACAACTGGGTCAACCTGCCGAATTCGTCGTTGCGGAACACGGGGCGTTTCTGGCTGAAATCGCCCTGTGCCACCGCCCTTGCACCTTCTGCCAACGACAACACCGGCTCGACGAAGCGGCGGGCGAAATACAGAGCCATCACCAAGGCAAGGAAAATCGCCAACAGCGCGGCAACCAGCAAAGTCGCCAAGAAGAAGGTTTGCAGGCCTTGTTTGGTGTAACTCAATTCGGCGTATTTCGCCCGCGCCGCTTCAATCAGCGTAGCGTCCTGCGCCACATCCTGCGGGATGGGCTGGCGGAAAAACAAGGCGTAATCGCGTCCGTTGTGCGCGCCGATGAGCATCCAGCCTTGCGCGTACAAGACATTTTCTATGTTTTCCAAACTGCGTATCGAGCCGGTCTGCTCCAGAGTATCCCATCCTTCTTTGTCGAGTTCGGGCTGGTTTAGTTTCAGCGGATTGACACTTTTCTCGGTTTTACGGGTTTTGACGTCGTAGAGCGAAAGCTGGGTAAAGCCGCCCGATTTGGCGGCATTTTTCAGCGCCTTGCCCAAATCGCCGTCCACAGACGCGGTGCTGATCAGGTCGATTTGCACCGGCGTGGCGTTGCTAACAGCGTTGTCCACCGCCAGATTCAGCGCGGATTTACTCAAGTTCAGGCTGCGTTCGAGGGCTTCGTGGGTATCGTTGCCGAACCACGAATTAATCGTGCCGTTGATGAACTGCGCGGAAATGCCGAACAGGAACACGCCCGGCAATACCGCCACCAGCGTAAACATCCCCGACAGCCGCCGCGCAATCTGCGAGCCGAACACGCCCTTGCTTTTGTCGCGCATGAGGAGCAGGACGTAGCGCGTCAAAACCGATGCCAACACCAGCATCAGCAGCGCACACAGGGCAATAATCCACCAGAAATATTCCGCCAGCGGGCTGGTACTGCCCGTTGCTATGGTCAGTCCGTAGAGCAGTCCCACCGCCGCCAACACGGCAATCAGGAGAAAGCGGCGCATGGTTTACTCCTGAGAGATGGTCAGAGACTTCCAGCCGGAATCCAAGTGCCAGTTTTTAGAAGTCAATGCGTTGATTTGGAAGGGTTTGGGCAGCTTTGCTGTTGAAAGCAGCAGGCGGATTTCGGCTTGCGTGTCTTTCGCTGCAACGCCGCTTAACGCACCTTTGGACAGCACTTTCCAGTTGGCGACCGCCCCTACGCCGCGCAAGGCGGTCTCAAGCGTGTCGTATTCGGTGGAAAACGTGCCGACGGTTATGCGGTAGCGGTTGGTCAGCGGATGGAAGGAAAGTTTGTAGTGGATGGTGTTGTCGCTGTTGAGCAACTGGTCAAACTTGAAGCGGTAAGACGGCATGGAAGGCGCAGAAAGCTGCCAGCTCAAAGTGAAATTCAACGGCACGCCCTGCCGGAGCGCCTGTTTGAGCTGGTCGGGCAAATCGGTGCGGAAACGGCTGCTGACGGAAAGCTGTCCGGTTTCGGTCAGCTTCGCCTCGGAGCGGGTCACGCTGATGCCCTCCGCCGCCGCATTCAGCGACAGGGCGAGCAACAGCGTTCCAAACAGCCGTTTACTGCTTTTTGATAAGCGCGTAATAAAAGCCATCTTGATGTTTGTTCGGTAAAAGCACACGCGATTCGATCAGCTCGGCATCGGCGTGGCGGTTGAGGAATTTTTGCAACTGAACGTCGTTTTCTTCGACAAACACCGAGCAGGTGGCAAGCAGCATTCTGCCGTTTTTCGTCAGGGTTTGCCAAAGCGCGTCCAGCAATGCCTCCTGCTGACGGGCGGTTTTGGTGGCATCGGTCGGACGGCGCAGCCATTTTACGTCGGGATTGCGCCGCGCCACACCCGAAGCGGTACACGGCACGTCGGCAAGGATGGCGTCGAAAGGCTTTCCATCATACCACGCCGCCAAGTCCTGCGCATCGGCGCAAGTCAGAGCGGTCGTCTGAAACCCCAAACGGTCAATATTGTCCTTCACTCTTTTCAGACGACCCTCGTCTATATCTAAAGCGGTCACATGACAATCCGCCAGTTCCAACATATGCCCCGTCTTTCCCCCCGGCGCGGCGCACGCATCCAAAATCCGTTCGCCGTCTTTAGGGTTTAACAGATACGCCGCCTGCTGCGCGCCGAAATCCTGCACCGACACCAGCCCTTCGGCAAAACTGGGCAGTCGGCTGACGGGAACCGCCTCGTCCAGCGTAACCGCATATTCGTCCAACGCCTTAGCCGCAATACCTTCTGCCGCCAGCTTTTCCAAATACGATTCGGCATTGCCGTGGCGGCGGTTGACCCGCAGCGTCATCGGCGGATGCGATTGCAGCGCGGTGGTGATGTTGTGCCAGTGTTTCGGATAATGGTTTTTCAGGTATGCCACCCACCACAGCGGCAGGTTGTGTTTCGCCACATCGTCTTTTTTGCACGAAGCCTCCAGCTTCTGACGCTCGCGCAAAAAACGCCGCAAAATCGCGTTGGCAAACGAGCGGAACTGCCCGCGCCCGATTTTCGCAATGCTCTCGACTGCCTCGTTGACCACCGCATGAGGCGCGTTGCGCGTGTAATGCAGTTGGTACATCGCCGCCAAAAGCAGGCTTTCGAGCTGCGGATTGTCAATCGGCTTTTTCAGCATCTGCGCGAGCATATGTTTCAAACTGCCCAAATAACGCTGGCAGCCGTAGGCAATATCCTGCAACGCGCCTTTTTCCTGCGCCGTCAGCTCGGGATGCGCTGCGCGGATTTGCGCCAACACATCCTGAAGGTTGCGCCCTTCGGCGACCGCCGCAATGCTGTCGGCGGCGAGTTTTTGGGCGAGGGACATACTCATAAATTCAATTCCTTAAATGACTGCTTCGGTTCGATTTGTTCGTTAAAAATGTAAACGCCGCACAAGCGGTTCGGGCGGTGTTCGGGGCAAGATTCAAATTGTGTTAATCCGATTGCCCGCTCATGACAATATCCATATAGTCCGTTCTTTTCAACACACATAAGGATTCATCATGAATTTACGCTTCCTTTCCCTGCTTGCCGTTTCCGCCGCACTCGTTTCCGGCAGTCTGACCGCCGCAGCGGCACCGCACAAACATTCCCGCGCCATCTCCCAAGCGCAAGCCGTCAAAATCGCCAAGAAACGCGTCGGCGGCGGCCGCGTTACCGACATCGACCACAGCGACGGACGCTGGGAAATCGAAATCCGCAGAGGCTGCACCGAATACGATGTGGACGTTTCCTCACAAAGCGGCCGCGTCATCAAAGTGGACACCGACAACCACTGCGACGATTAATGGATTCTTGGTTAATGGATTCTTATAGGAAGCCGGACTGCCTGTCCGGCTTTTCTGTTTTCAGACGACCCCAAGCTTGCCTAAGGTCGTCTGAAAACATTTTATCTGCCGTTTTGCCTGATTCGGGACTTTCAGACGACCTCTCCGTCCCGTTCCAACAATGTCCGATAGCGTTCGGCATCCTGCGGCGAATAGCAACAGAAAACGATTTTTTCGACAGACGGACACTGCGGCAAGTTTTTTTTCAAAATCGTCAAAGCGGTCTCGGCAGCCAAGTCGGCGGGGAAACGGTACACGCCCGTGCTGATACAGGGGAAGGCGATACTGCGGATGCCGTGTTCTTGCGCCAACAGTAGGGAATTTTGATACGCTTCCGCCAGCTTGACCGCTTCGCTGCGATGTCCGCCGAACCAAACCGGCCCGACGGTGTGAATCACAAATTTCGCCGGCAGCCGATAGCCTTGGGTGATTTTCGCTTCGCCCGTGCGGCAGCCGTTCAACTGCCTGCACTCTTCCAGCAATTCCCGCCCCGCCGCGCGGTGAATCGCGCCGTCCACTCCGCCGCCGCCCAACAACGAGGAATTGGCGGCGTTCACGATGGCATCGACTTCAAGTTTCGTAATATCGCCTTCGACTACTTCAAACACTGCCATGATCTGCTCCTAAACGTGGGGAATCTTGTCGTCAGTTCAACAAAACCAAACGTTTCCCTGCCGATATTTTCAGACGACCTCTGAGCTATCCGAAGAAAGGTCGTCTGAAAATTAATCAGTCTGCAAACGGCTTCTACAAAACCGTCCCAACCTCAATCTTATGCCCTGCCGCAAACGCCGCAATCGGCATCCGTTTGCTGCCCGAAGGCTGCAATTCGGTAATCTTCAGCGCATTCTCGCCACAGGCGACAACCAAGCCGTCAGCCGAGCAAGACAACACTTCGCCCGCCCTGCCTTGTTGCGCTACTACTTCCGCCCGCCAGATTTTCATCGGTTTGCCCTGATACTCGACCCACGCAGCGGGAACGGGGTTGAAGGCGCGGATTTTGCGTTCAATCACTGCCGCGCTTTCGTTCCAATCGACACGCGCTTCTTCTTTGCTTAATTTTTGTGCATAAGTCACACCTTCTTCGGGCTGTTTGACGCTTTTCAGACGACCCTCCGCCTTTAATTGTTGCAAATCAGCAACAATCGCTTCCGCACCGAGATTCATCAGCGCGTCGTGTACTTCGTTGGCGGTATCAGTCGGTTGAATGGCGTAACGGTGTTCGCTGACCACATCGCCGGTGTCCAAACCGATGTCCATCTGCATGATGCACACGCCCGTCTCGGCATCGCCCGCTTCAATCGCGCGCTGAATCGGCGCCGCACCACGCCAACGGGGCAGCAGCGAGGCGTGGATGTTGAGGCAGCCGTGTTTCGGCGTATCTAACACGTCTTGCGGCAGAATCAGTCCGTAGGCGGCAACGACCATTACGTCGGCCTCGACCTCTTTGAGCATTTGCAGGGCTTCGGCGTTGTTGCGCAGTTTTTCAGGCTGCGCCACGCGCAAACCCAATTCCAACGCGGCCTGCTTCACAGGAGACGGAGCAAGCTGCATCCCGCGCCCTTTGGGGCGGTCGGGCTGGGTCAACACCAGCGGGATTTCAAAACCGGCGGCGGCAATGGCTTTTAAGGCGGCAGCGGCAAAATCGGGCGTACCGGCAAAGATGACTTTCATGGGAAACTCCTTGGAAATGGGTTTCAGATAACCTATATAGCGCAACGGCAAACATTGCGACAGGTCGTCTGAAAGTTTGAAAAACAACGGCTTGCTGCCGTTTTCCTCTTTCAGACGACCTGTTCGACCGTATCATTCGGCTTTTTAGATGGTGTGTTTCTGACGTTTTTTCAGTTTGGTCTTAATCCGACCCTGCTTAAGCTGCGACAGGCGTTCGACAAAAACGATGCCCATCAGGTGATCCAACTCGTGCTGCACGCAAATCGCCAACAGCCCGTCCGCCTCCAGCGTGAATTTCTCGCCTTTTTCGTTCAAAGCCTCGACCTTGACGCGCTCGGCGCGGGTAACGGTGTCGTAAATGCCCGGCACAGACAGGCAGCCTTCTTCATAAGTGGTTTCGCCGTCTTTCTCAACAATGACGGGGTTGATGAACACGCGCGGCTCGCTGCGGTCTTCGGTCAAATCCATTACGACGACGCGCTCATGCACATCGACCTGCGTCGCTGCCAGCCCGATGCCGCGCGCTTCGTACATGGTTTCAAACATATCGGCAACCAGCTTTTGGATGCGCTCATCGACTTGCTCGACAGGCTTCGCCACGGTGTGCAGACGCTCGTCGGGATATTGCAGGATATTCAGTAAAGCCATAATTTTCTCTTCGTTTTTCAATACTTGGGACGCGCATTCAAACGCGTCCGGCAGCAGATTGTGTGTGTTTTCATACAAATTTTGCGCGTGTCTTCACAATTCCCGTGATGACACTAACATTCAATGATAAAATATGCGTCAATGAATTTCTGTTCAATGCGCACGAAACGCCTATTGACGTTTTTTAAAGGGGGACGGCGGTTTTTGCAAACTCCCGGCCATTTCATTTTCTCCGTTTATCATTTAAAGACAAACCGAATCAATTTCAAGGGGAACGGTTATGCAACAACGTATTATAACCCTGCTTTGTGTCGCGGGCATGGCAATTTCCGCCCACGCTCAAGCAGCTTCATTAAAAGTGCGCCCCGATGCGCCGCAACGCTACGTCGTGAAAAACGGCGACACACTCTGGGGCATCTCCGGCAAATATCTGTACAGCCCGTGGCAGTGGAACCGCCTTTGGGGCGCAAACCGCGGCGAAATCCGCAATCCGCATCTGATTTATCCGGGGCAGGTGTTGGTTTTGCGCTACGTCAACGGCCGCCCGCAACTGGGCTTCGAAAACGGCTCCGCAGGCAATGACGGCATTCCGGTCATCAAACTCAGCCCGCGCGTCCGCGAAACCTCTTCAGGCTACGGCATCCAAACCGTCAACGTGAACTTCTACCGCATGTTCATGCAACATCCGCAGTTCATCGACCAAATGAAGACCCAAGACGCACCGCGCCTGATCGACGGCCCTGACAACCGCATCATGTACAGCAAAGGCGAACGCGTGTACGCCTACGGAGTTACCGAACCCGGCCGCTATCTGGTTTACCGCGCCGTCAAAGACCTGACCGATCCCGATACCCGCAAATACCTCGGACAAGAAGTCGTCTTCAGCGGCATCGTCAGCACCCTGCCCTACACCAACAGCGCGCTGGACTCCGCTTCCGACGAAGACCGCAAATACCTGAAAGACGGCGAATACTACACCCGCCTGCACCCGCTGGCGAAAGTGCCGACCCAAACCGCGCAGCCTATGATTGTGGAAGAAGCCGTTTCCGAAATCCGCAAAGGCGATTTCCTGCTGAAAATGGACGGCGAAACCGAGCCTTTCCAAATCATGCCGCACGCGCCGACGCAACACATCGACGGTAAAGTCATCTCCATCCTCGACGGCGTACACGAAGCCGGACAATTCCAAACCGTTACCCTGAACAAAGGTTCCGCCGACGGCTTGGACAAAGGCACGGTCTTGAGCATTTACAAACGCGACCGCCAAGTGAAAGTCGATTTGGAAGAAGGCAAAAAAGGCCGTAAGAACATCGTTAAATATGTTTCCATCCCTGCCGAAGAAACCGCATTGGCCATGGTATACCGCACCGGCGAACATCTCTCGTCCGCCATCATTTTGGAAAACCTGACCAGCATCAACATCGGCGACACCGTATCCGAACCCGGCCGCGACCTGGACAATATGTCTGACGACAAACCGCACGTCCGCAACGAGCCGCAAGATTCCCACGATACGGAACACAACCAATACAATATCCACAGCAACATCAATAAATATTGATAGATTGCCAGCAACACAACGTCGTCTGAAAATTTCAGACGACGTTTTTTTATCTTGGTATCTTGGTCACAAAAGTCCTGAAAAGGTCGTCTGAAAACGACACCGTTTATGATGAAACGCTTCTCATCAACAGAAACCGCGTTTTTTTTACCAGAGCAAAACTCGATGATGCGCCTTCAACAAGCTAACTTCAACCAATACAACATTACGTCGCACAAGTTTGATGGATACTCTTTTCTAAAACACCAAGGCTCCAGCACAACCTTTGACTTTCTCAAATACAGCCCATCAAGTTTGCCTCTCAGCAATGTTGAATGCCCCCACCCGTCACCAAGCAAATCAGCTTTATACCCATACGCCCTAACCACCCGCCGCATTATCCCCACCTGATTCAAAACGAATCCACACAAAAACCTAAGCATATATAGTGGATTAACTTTAAATCAGGACAAGGCGACGAAGCCGCAGACAGTACAGATAGTACGGCAAGGCGAGGCAACGCCGTACTGGTTTAAAGTTAATCCACTATAAAAAAGGTCGTCTGAAACCTTTTCAGATTTCAGACGACCTCGATATCAGAACCCAAGCCATTAATCGTCGTTGGTGAATGCCAACAAGATGCGCAACAGGCTGCTGAAAATATTGTAAATAGAGATGAAAATAGTCAGAGCCGCGCTGATATGGCTGTCTTCGCCACCGTCAATCACGGTACGCACCTGCCACATAATGACCAGCGAACTGAACACAACGAACGCGCCGGAAATAGCCAGGCTCAGCGCCGGAATTTGCAGCATGAAGTTAGCAACCACAGCAACCATCAGAACCACACCGCCGATTGCCAAGAATCGACCGAGCGAGTTCATGTTCATCGTTGTGCGGCGTGCCATCGCTGCCATCGTAAAGAATACACCGGCGGTCATGGCTGCGGCTACACCTACGATTTGAGTACCATTACGAATAGCAAGCGCATATTGCAGCAGCGGGCTGATCAACACGCCCATGCCGAAGGTAAAAATCATCAACAAGACAACGCCTGTATTGCTGTAACGGTTTTTCTCGATAAGGAAAATCATACCGTAGAAGAATGCCAATACAGCTACAAAACCCATCCAGCGTGCGCCGAACATAGCGTACAGGTTTAGGTTCAAAGCGCTGCTGGCGAATGCGCCGGCAATAGCGGGAATGAAAGACAAACCCAGCAGGCGGTAAGTTTTTTGCAAGACAATGTTTTGGGAAACTTGTCCTGCAAGAGGATAGTCGTAAACGTCGTTTCGCATGGCGTTTGCTCCTGAAAAAAGTGTGTGGAAACAAAAAGAATTCTGATTCTATCAGCAAATTATTGGCTTGGGCATAAAAATATGCCTACGTCGCCGTTTAGGGATAAGTGGTAGCGTTCAAAGCATTTTAAAGTGCCGCAATCATAAATTTATATAAAAAGCTGCCTCTGGAGCCAATATTAAATCTTCGTTTACCCCTTTTACTGCTTGATTTCCACCGCTTCAAAATCAGATAAACCAGACTTTCGCAAAATAATGAAGTTTAATGATTTGCCAGAGCAAATTTGAATAAAGCCGACCTCCAGCTGCGTAAACAACACAAGAAATAAAATAACTTCATTGATTATTTATCAACTTTCGACCTATTGTCTGCCGAACGGCTGAATGATACGATTGCGCCGGTAAGTGTAGTGTAATCGCTCAAAACCCGAATAAGCGGCTGATTTCAGACGACATCAATGATGCGCAGAAAGCCACTGTCTTCGATTTTGGCGATTCGTTATGTTTAACTGCATATCAATGATTATATAAGGAAATACAGTATGAACCGTCGTCAATTCTTGGGTGGTACAGCCGTTTCTTTGGCAGCCGCCACCTCATTCGCCCGCGCTCACGGAAATCATAGCCATAAAGGCCATTCCCACGCTGCTCCTGCTGCTGCGTCCAAAACCTATGAAGCAGCCAGAAAAGCGGCTGTCCACTGCGTTGAAGCAGGTCAAATCTGCTTGGCACACTGCATCCGACTGCTGAGCCAAGGCGATACTTCTATGAAAGACTGCGCAACAGGCGTCAACCAAATGCTGGCTTTGTGCGGCGCGCTGCAAAACCTTGCCGCCCAAAACTCTCCGCTGACCCCTTCTTTGGCAAAAGTCTGCGTCGAAGCGTGCAAACAATGTGCCGCAGCGTGCAAACAACACGCAAGCCACCACGCAGAATGCAAACAATGTTATGAGTCTTGCCTTGCCTGCATCAAAGAATGCGAAAAAATTGCTGCTTAATTGACGCGGTAAATAACCGGTCTGCCTGTAAAACAAGCTTTGTTTTGCAGGCAGGCCGGTTTGTTTTGGATGGGATGGTTTTCACAAATTTATAGTGGATTAACTTTAAATCAGGACAAGGCGACGAAGCCGCAGACAGTACAGATAGTACGGCAAGGCGAGGCAACGCCGTACTGGTTTAAAGTTAATCCACTATAGAATGAGACCTTTGCAAAATTCCCCAAAATCCCCTAAATTCCCACCAAGACATTTAGGGGATTTTCCATGAGCACCTTCTTCCGGCAAACCGCACAAGCCATGATTGCCAAACACATCGACCGCTTCCCACTATTGAAGTTGGATCAGGTGATTGATTGGCAGCCGATCGAG
>NZ_CALNWV010000012.1:0-62559 GCF_940793045.1 Neisseria sp. Marseille-Q2251 | reverse complement strand
GTGGTATCGTTCGTCTTGGGTCAGTTGTGTGTAGCTCATGGCAATCTTTCTTGCAGGAAAGGCCGTATGCTACCGCATACTGACCTTTTTCTGTTATGGAAAGTTGCACTTCAAATGCGAATCCGCCGACCTTTTTGTATAGTGGATTAAATTTAAATCAGGACAAGGCAACGAAGCCGCAGACAGTAGAGATAGTACGGCAAGGCGAGGTAACGCCGTACTGGTTTAAAGTTAATCCACTATAGATGTGGATAAATGAGTTTGTTCACGAACTGATAGAAAACGAGACACCTGTTCTCCGTTACTCCTGCTTGCGCGGGCGTAACGGTCGGCTGGTATTTCTATTTTCATTCTCGAAGCAAATCTCAATCCTCTTTTTTCTCCAACGCGGCAAAGGTGGCCTTCATGGTTGGGTTTTTGCGCACCAGTTTTTTGACGGTCAGGTCGGTCGCTTTGTTGTTGGCAAGGCGCAGGTTGTTTTCCGAAGAGAGCAGGGCTTCTTTGGTTTTTTGCAGGTGGCTGATGGTTTTGTCGATTTCGTCGATGGCGGTTTGGAACTTGCGGCTGGCGAGTTCGTAATTGCGGGCGAAGTCGGTTTTGAACTTGTCCAAGTCTTCTTCAAAGTGCGTGATGTCGATGTTTTGCGCGCGCATTTGTGCCAATTCTTGTTTGTATTTCAATGAATTGAGCGCGGCGTTACGCAGCAGGGAGACGATGGGGATGAAGAACTGCGGGCGCACGACGTACATTTTCGGGTAGGCATAGGACACGTCGACGATGCCGTTGTTATAGAGTTCGCTGTCGGCTTCCAAAAGTGAGACGAGGACGGCGTATTCGCAGTTTTTTTCTTTGCGGTCTTTGTCCAACTCTTTGAAAAATTGTTCGTTTTTCTTTTTGGTGGCGGTTTCGTCGTTTTCGTTTTTCATCTCGAACATGATGGAGATGATTTCGTTGCCTTCTTCGTCGGTTTCGCGGTAGATGTAGTCGCCTTTACTGCCGGTTTTGGCGTCGTTGTCCTTGCCGAAGACGGCTTGGGGAAAGGCGGTGGTGCGGATGCGGTTGAATTCGGTTTCGCAGTGCTGCTCGAGACTTTCGCCTATCATTTTGGTGGACTGTCTGGCTTTGAAGTCTTTGTAGAAGGCGATGGTTTCGTCTTTTTGTTTGAGTTCAGCTTCGTATTTTTCGCGCAGGCTTTGTTTTTCCAACTGGTTTTCTTTGGATTGCAGCATGAGCTGCGTGTTCAGATTGCCCAATTCGCGTTCTTTTTCGGCAACGGCTTTGGTGATTTCCAGCTCTTTTTCCATGTTTTTCGCCGTTTCCAGCGATTTTGCCTGCGCTTTCAGTTCGGCAATCAATTTGTCCTGTTCGGCAATTTGCGCTTTCAGACGACCTTCGATTTCGGCGGTGGCAAGTTTGCTGTCTTTTTCGTAGGCGTTGATTTGGTTGGACAGGGCGGCGATTTCGTGGTTTTTGTCGGCCAGGATTTTGTCGAACTGATTTTGCGCCTGCGCTTGGGCAAGCTGCATGTCGCTTTGAAACTGCATCTGCGCCTGTTGCAGACGCTCATGGATTTCTGTTTGAAATTCTTGGGTGCGGACTTGGTTCAGGATGTCGGCGTAACTGGCTTCGTTGACGGTAAACGCGGTGTGGCAGTGCGGGCATTTGATTTCGTGCATGGCGGGTTTCCCTTGTATTTGAAGTGTGTGATTTTAGCAGAAAGGTCGTCTGAAAAAGTTTTAGCGAAACTTGCTGCGCTCGTTTTAGCGAAACCCTTACGGGTTTTCAGACGACCTCGTCGCTTTACATTCAATCGCAAGCTACGTTGCCGACATCAAGACTGAAATCGTGAAACTCGTTGAGCGTGCTGCGGTGGCCGATGCTGATGATGATGCTCTGCGGCAGTTTGCGTTTCAAAGCGCGGTAGAGCAGGGCTTCGGTCGGTTCGTCCAAAGCGGCGGTGGCTTCGTCGAGTAGGATGACTTTGGGCTGTGAAAGCAGGGCGCGGACGAAGGCGACGCGTTGCAGTTCGCCGGGGGAGAGTTTATGTTGCCAGTCGTCGGTTTTGTCCAATTTATCAATGAGATAACCTAAACGACAGGTGTTCATGGCTTCGGCTAGTTCGGGATGCTGTTTGTCGATGTCGGGATAACAAATCGCGTCGCGCAGGCTGCCTTGCGCCGTGTAGGGGCGTTGCGGCAGGAAGAGGATGTCTTGATGCGGCGGACGGCTGACTTTGCCGCTGCTGCCGAACGGCCAAAGCCCTGCCAGCGCGCGCAGCAGCGAGGTTTTGCCGCAACCGCTCGGACCGCGTATCAGCAGGGAATCGCCGCTTTTGAGGTTGACGTTGATGCCGCTCAACAGGATTTCGCCGTTGTGGCGGAACAGGGCGACGTTTTCCAGCGAGAGGTCGTCTGAAACTTCGGTAATGTCGGGTTGCTGCGCGCTGTGTTGTTCTTCCGTACTCAACAAGAATCCGTACAGACGCTCCAGTCGGGCGCGGTAGGCGGTGAATTTGTTGTAGAACATCCGAAAGAAGGAGAGGGCGTTTTGCAGTCGGGCGAAGGCTTGGACGGTCTGCTGGATGTCGCCGATTTTGATTTGCCCGGCAAACAGGCGCGGGGCTTGCAAAATAATGGGGAAGAGTTTGATTCCGTTGGTAAACATGTCGTTAAAGCCGCTCAAGCAGACGCTTTGGCGGGCGATGCGCCAACGGTTGCGGATGATGGCTTTGAAGCGGTCGGCAAGCTGGCCGTGTTCGTGTTGTTCGCCGCTGTAAAACGCCACGCTTTCGGCGTGGTCGCGCACGCGGATGAGGGAGTAACGGTAGTCGCCGTTGAGCTTTTCGTTTTCATAGTTGTAACGAATCAAAGGGTTGCCTATCCACATGGCGATAAAGGTCGCCAAAATCACAAACATATAGACAAACCAAACGATGCCGTGCGGAATGTCGAAGCCGAACACGGTCAGGATGCCCGCCAAGCCCCACAAAACAACGGCAAATTCCAGCGAGGTAACGACCGAATTGACCATGCCGCGCACAAATTCTATGGTCGATGCGATGAAATCCTGCGCGTCCTGCTGGATACGCTGGTCGATGTTGTCCGGTGTATGGCGGCGCATTTGCAGGCGGTAGTAGTTTTTGTCGGCAAGCCAGCGCGTTGTCAGCACTTCATTGAGCCGCTCCGACCATTTAATCGCCAAGCCTTGATCGAGAAAGTCGTTGACGACGTTGTTAAACGCCCTCACCAGCACCACGCCCGCGTTCATCGCTGCAAACATCCAAAACGCGGAGGCGTTTAAATCCTGCATCGAGTCGTAAAGCCCTTTGGACATGAAGGTACTCAATACATTCAGCCGCACTTCGGTCAGCAGCAGCGCAATCATCGCCGTAATCAGCAGCAAGACTTTGACCGCGCTTTTCGGCGTCAGACACAGCCGCAGGATATAGGCGAACTCGCGCCCGAAGCGCGTTTCGCGTGCCAAAAACAGAATCACCGCCGAGGCGGAGGCGACCATCAACAAGGTCTGTAACAGCCAAGACGGCGTGGAATAAAGCTCGGTTTGCCATTTTTGCATGTGCATTGTCTCTTGAGGCAGGCAGCGGGCAGGGGTCGTCTGAAACCCTGATTCTCCGCTTAATAAAATAATTTACAATTACTATGGATAAAGTTTTGATTGATGTTGTATTTTTGTTTTTACAAATAGTTATCATCACTTTTTATAGAAAAGCAGAATGTTATCAAATATAATTCCGCAGCAAAATTACTTTGTGATTTTTAACGCTTATTGCAATAAAAATAACCCACCTCAGAGACAGAAGGAATCTATGAACAGCAAATTAGCCCTGATGCCGCTTTTGATTATGAGCGCGTTTTCTTATGCCGCCGATGAAGCGACACCCGAAGCCCCTATGCAACAGCAGTTGCAGGAAGTCCATGTCCGCGCCGACGCCAAACGCGTCAAAGCCGCACGTTCCTACTCCATCGCCAGCGACGGCGACTTGCGCGACCGCGTGAACTTGGGCGTATTGGGCAAAGCCAACGCCTTTACCGCGCCGATTACCGTCGTCAACTACGACGAACAAGCCCTCAACAACACCGAAGCGCGTACTTTGGTGGATGCCGTAGCGAAAAAAGACGCTTCCGTTTGGCAGTTCGGCGGCGAAAGCAACACATTGACCGGCCTGTATTTCCGCGGTTATCAGCTTGATGCGCGCCAATTCAGCGTCAACGGTTTGGCGGGCATGTACGGCACGCAAGGCACAGCCAGCGTGCAAGTCGGCTCCGCGCAATTGATTAAAGGCGCGTCCACCGCCGTAAACGGCATGGACCCTGAAGGAGCGGTATCCGGTTCCGTCAATATCGAAACCAAAAAAGCCGCCGATGAAGGCAACCGCAAAATCGGCTTGGGCTGGTTCAGCAACAACCGCGCCCAAGGCACATTCGACTTGGGTCAACGTTTCGGCGAAAACAAAGAATTCGGCGTGCGTGCCAACGGCAAACTGCGCCACGGCGACACCCCGCGCCACGGTTACAGCGAAGACAATAAAGAATTTGCCTTAAATGCTGACTACCGCGGCGAAACACTGCGCGTGGCGTTCGACTCCATCTACGCCAAACGCAAAACCAACGGCGGCCGTGCACGTATGCAGGACATTCAAAACGCCAACGGACGCTTGTTTGCCGCACCTGAAGGCAAAGTGAATTTGGCGCCGAGCTGGCAGGCTCAAAACACGCGCGGTCAAACGAATATGCTGACCTTCGAATGGGATGCGTTTGAAAATGCCCAAATTACAGGCGGTATCGGCTACAACAATGCACGCTATTACGGTAGTTTCGCCTCTCCTACCGTTACGAGCAGCGGTTTGACCTACAATTCGGGTCGCGCGCGTTTGACCGACCAGCGTTTCAAAACGCTCAGTATGAATCTGACTGCACGCGGCGAATTTGAAACCGGTCCGGTAAGTCACAACTGGAGTACCGCATTTGACCGCATCGACCGTAAACGCACTACTTATCAAGGAGCACGTCAAACAAGAAGCAGCGTTATCGATCCGAGCCTTGATATTCCAACCCAATTGGCAAAATTGGATTCCAACTTAGGAACGGCTTGGAGTGCAAAGCCTTCAGTGGATACCGTGATCAAAGTGAACAGTTTGGCGGTATCTGACACGCTTGGTTTTGCCGACAACAAATACCGACTCACTTTGGGCGGGCGTTTCCAAGCCGTCGAGCAGAAAAACAAATTAAACGGCCGCAAAGCGGATGCGAACCGTTTCAGCCCGATGTTGATGGCAGCATGGGTTCCGCAGCCCGATTTGGTGGTTTACGGAAACTATATGGAAGATTTGGAGCCGTCCGACATCCGTACTGATGACGACGGTCATGTAACGATGGCAGATCCGCGCGTCAGCCGCCAATTTGAAGTCGGCGTACGCAAAAACTGGGGCGACTTTGTCACCACTTTAAACGCGTTCCAAATCAAACGCCCGGGCTACTGGCGCGGCAACACGACTTCAGGAACTGATTTCGCAGCGCGCAAAAATGCAGGCTTGGCTTATAGCGGTTCGGAGCAAGGCATAGAACGCAGCCGCGGTATCGAGTTCAATACCTATGCCAACTTGTTGAACAAAACCCTGCGTCCGACTTTCGGTCTGATGTATCTGCAATCAACCGTAAAAGATTATCCGAATTTCGCCGACAATTTGGTTAACGGCGTACAAGTCGCCAACCCGCGCGTGATTGCCAAAGCAGGCGTGGAATGGGATACACCGTTTGCCAAAGGCTTGACCTTGAACGGCAACGTTTCGTACTTCGGCAAGTCTTACCAAGATACGCAAAAACAATACGCCTTCCCATCCTATACCTTGGTTGACGTAGGCGCACGCTACAAAACCAAGCTGGGCAAAAACACCTTGACCGTCAGCAGCTCGGTAGAAAACCTGTTCAACAAAAACTACTGGCAGGTACAGCGCGGGCAATACGACCGCAGCTTCGCCGTCGTCGGCATGCCGCGTACTTACTGGCTGAAAGCGGAATTGGATTTCTAATATCCGAACAGACCAACCGGCAAAGACAAAGGTCGTCTGAAAATCCCCAATCAGGGTTTTCAGACGACCTTTTCTATTGTTTTCCAATATTTTTTGAAATGGGCAAGTGATATGACTTATCGTAGAACGATACCCCATTAATCACAACGCGGAGGCAATGGTTTGTATGGATATCACAAGCGTTGGCGGCTTCTTTGGAAAAATGTTGCCGAGCGTAGGATGTTATGGGAGTTGCTGTTTCCAATGCGCCAGCAGTTGCTTGAGGATTTCAGACTGCTCGTGACCATCATTGATGGCAGTTTCAAGCCAACGGCAGGCTAAGGCTGTGTTGCGGCGGACGCCTGTTCCGTGGAAATAGAGGCAGGCGAGGTTGTATTGCGCCATCGTGTCTTTTTGCTGTGCCGCCTGCGCGAACCATTTGGCGGCTTCGGTATAGTCGGTCTCCGTTCCATAACCGTTGTAGTACATCATGCCGAGATTGGTTTGCGCTTTGCTGTGCCCCAAATCTGCGGCCTGTTGATAGAGCGTTAACGCTTCGGTATGGTCGGGCGAGCGGTTCAGACCGTAATGGGCGGCAAAAGCCAACTGATAGAATTGCTCTGCCTGTTGGCGTTTCAACGCGTGTTCTTTGGCTTGGGGGTAGTTTTGCTTATTGTTCAGGGCAATGTCGGCGAGCAGTTTTTGGTGTGCGGCAAGATTGCCCAAATCAGCAGCAAGCTGATAGTAATGGCGCGCTTTGGAGGGTTCGGGAAGGATGCCCAGTCCGTAGCGATAGATATCGCCGAGCAACCGCAGCGCTTCGGGATGGTTGCGGCGGGCGGCTGCTTTGGCGTAGCGGCGTGCTTTATCCGTGTCTTTCGGAACATCTTTGCCCAACAGATGAATTTCTGCGAGCTTGGCGTAAGCATCGCTGCTGTTTTGTCTGGCGGCGGTTTCCAGCCAACGGATGGCTTTGTCGGGATGGGTCGGAAGCAGGATTTCCGCAAGGGCGACCTGTGCAGGCGCAATGTTGTCGCTTGCCGCGATGTAGAGGTGTTGGGCGGCTTGTTCAAGGTCAGGTGCTACGCCTTGTCCGAGCTTGTATTGCAACCCAAGCTGCCAATTCGCCGGCGTAAATCCTTGTTTGGCGGCGAGTTGGTAGAGCTGGTGTGATTGGGGATAGTCGGGTGGCGAAGTATATTGGCAATGCTGCCCCAAAAAATATAAGGCTTGAGGGTTTTGCTGGCGGGCGGCAAGTACGGCCCAATCGACGGCTTCTTCGTGCTGACCTGCGTCATGATAAGCGCGCATCAGTTTAAGCTGCGCTTCGATAATGCCTGCTTCTGCCAATTCTCGATAGGAGGGGAGCAGGGTATTGAGCGGCATACCTTGTGCTTCTTGGATTTGCAGGAGGTTGTAGCTGGCGTAGGGATGACCGTCACGCGCTGCTTGTTGCATCAGGCGTATGCCGGCTTCACGGTTGGCAGGTATGCCTTGCCCTTGTAACAGGCAGCCTGCAAGATGGAATTCTGCTTCCGTATGACCTTCGTTTGCTGCTTTTTGCAACAGTGGAACTGCGGCGGCAAAATCGGGCGGAATTTGGGTCATGAATGAGTGAGCTTCCCGAAATAGTGTATCTGCGGTTGTTGTATTCATTTTATTGTATATATTTTGAATTTTATAAAACGGACGCTGTAAGTGTTTGTTTGAAAGTCGCGGTATTTTACCAGAAATTACCTGATTATTCATTCCGTTGTAATAAATTTTGTCGGGCAAATGCCTTAATATGAATGCCGCCGGGCATTCTGTGCAAACCGGCGGCATTTTGTTGTCGTTTTATTTTTTCAACATCCTTGCTGCTTCGACGGCGTAATAGGTCAGGATGCCGTCGGCGCCGGCGCGTTTGAAGGCGAGCAGGCTTTCGAGTATGACTTTTTCGCCGTCCAGCCAGCCGTTTTGAATGGCGGCTTGAAGCATGGCGTATTCGCCGGAAACCTGGTAGGCGTAGGTCGGTACGCCGAACTCGTCTTTGACGCGGCGGACAACGTCAAGATAGGGCAGGCCTGGTTTGACCATCACCATATCCGCGCCTTCCTGAATGTCGAGGGCGACTTCATGCAAGGCTTCGTCGGTATTGGCAGGATCCATTTGGTAGGTTTTCTTGTCGGCTTTGCCTAAGTTGCCGGAACTGCCGACCGCATCGCGGAACGGGCCGTAAAATGCGGAAGCGTATTTGGCGGAATACGCCATGATGCGGGTGTGGATGTGTCCCGCGTCTTCTAGGGCTTCGCGGATGGCGAGGATGCGGCCGTCCATCATGTCAGACGGGGCGACGACTTGTGCACCAGCGTCGGCATGGCACAAGGCTTGTTTCACCAAAACTTCTATGGTTTCGTCATTGAGGACGTAGCCGTTTGCATCGGTCAGCCCGTCTTGCCCGTGGATGGTGTAGGGGTCGAGTGCGACGTCGGTCATGATGCCCAGTTCGGGGAATTTTTCGCGCAGGGTGCGTACGACGGTAGGAACGAGTCCTTCGGGGTTGTAGGCTTCTTCTGCCAATTCGGTTTTATTTTGGGTAACAACGGGGAAGAGTGCCAACATGGGTATGCCGAGCTTGAGGGCTTCTTCGGCGGTGAACAATAATTTGTCCAGACTTTGCCGTTTCACGCCGGGCATGGAAGGGACGGCTTCTTCTTGGTTGCTGCCTTCGAGTACGAAGACGGGGTAAATCAAATCGTCTGCGGTCAGGGTATGCTCGCGCATCAGGCGGCGGGAGAAGTCGTCTTTGCGCATTCGGCGCATACGGGTGGCGGAAACGTAACGCGGTGGGAAGTTCATAATCGTCCTTTGTCCTTCTGGAAACAGCTAAATCGGCAGGAGAAATGTTTTCAGACGACCTCTTTGCAAGCAGGGGTCGTCTGAAAATGGGTTTGCGACAGTTTACGCCGTTTTGGGGGATTACTCAAAATTTGCTCAGAGTGCCGAAAAATCAGTCTTTTACTTTTCTGATGGCTTTGACCGTTTTGGAAATCGAGTCGATTTTGTCGGGTTTGGGCATATTGCGCTCTTCTTCACGCAAGCCTTGGGCATCCAGCGGCTCGATATTTTTCATGGCTTCGCGGTAGGCGGCAGGGCTGAGTTTTTCTTGGGTGATGCGCCATACTTTGCGTCCGCCGGTGCGCGTTTCCGATGCGGTCCACAAGCCGATTTTGTGGTAATAGAGCAAAACACTTTCGGCAAGGGTTTTCATGTCGGTATTGGGTCTGCCGCTGCCGATGCTGCGGCCGATACGGTTGTTGCGTTGGTCAACTGCCTGATCCGCGAGATAACGGCTGAAATAGTTGATTTTCCCTTCGCGGATTTTGATGTCGGCAAGGTAGGCATTACCTGCTTCTTCGGCGATTACGTTGTCGAATTGGGAGGTAATGGCAGCTTGCCACAATGTTTGGCGCACTGCATTGACCTGCGTGCCTTTGCCATCTCCGTTGGCTGTGTCGTCTAAGCCGCTGCGGTAGGCAAAACGCGTGGCATTGCTGCTGATATTGAATGAGCCTGTGTCTTCCATACCGATGGCTTGCGCCGCTACGGGGTGATTGAGGGCGAATTGGGTGATTTTGCTGCGCCGGGTTTGATCTTCTTCAAAGGTTGTCTGACAGCCAGAGAGCAAGACGGAAGCAAGTAGGATGTATTTAATATGTGTTTTAAGTTTCTGAGCCATAATATGAGTCGTGATAAAAATATTATTTTATTGATAATATACTGATTATATAACATATAATTACATATTGTAGCAAAATATTCTTCAGGCGGGCGCTTTATTGTATCAGCGGTCTCTTGCGTTAGGGCAAAAGGTCGTCTGAAACCGGCTTATGACGAGGCGGTTTCAGACGACCTTTTCGTGTGTATTTCTGATTCAACTTTGATGGGAAAAGTTTTCTGCGGCTAATGGTTCTCTCCCCAGTAAAGCTGCAAAATCAGAATAATCGGCGCACGAACCTTGCTCGAGTAGGGCAAAACTGTTGCGGCTGATGATGCCGTTGCTGAGGATGTTTACCAACGGCAGCGCAGGGTCAAGCAGGCGTAGGGGAATAGGCAGGATATGTTGCGGCGGTTTGTGGTGCAGGGTTTGGCGGAGGGTGGTCAGGTATTCCGCCAAAGTCAGTGTTTGGCTGCCGGTCATATTGATGATGCTATGGTCGGTGCCGGTTTGGACGGCAAGTTTTGCCAAACCTTCGGCAACATCGGCTAGATGGACGGGCTGCAAATGAAAGCGGCCGCCTTCCGGCAGGGGAAGTAAAGGGAGGCGGGCTAATTTGATGAACAGTTCGCAGCTGGTTCCCCCTCGCCCGTAAACGACGGATGGTCTGGCTATGGCAATCGGGATGCCGCTTTGGACGACGGCATCATCCCCACGTCCTTTACTGCCGACAAAGTTGATGGATTGAGATGGGTCGGCACCCAGTGCGGATAGTTGCACCCAGCGTGTTACGCCTGCTGCTTTTGCCCATGCAGCGAGCTGTCTGGGTGTGTGGTGGTGTACGGTTTCGAGTATTTCGGCATGACGGCTCATGATGCCTATGCAGTTGATGAGGACGTCTTGCCCCTCTAATAAACGGCGTGCGGCGGTTTCGTCGGGATGAAGAAAATCGAAGGCGCGGCGGTCGGGCGTACAAACTTGGTGACCTTGTTCTTTGAGGATTTGAGCGGTACGGCTGCCGATGAAGCCGCTGCCTCCGAAAATGATGATGTTCATGGTTTTTCTTTATGGTGTTGCTGAGGTCGTCTGAAAATCTTTAAATCGGTTTCATCACCATCAGGAAGTAAATCACGATAGTGGCGCAAAAGGCGGGATAGCCCAGTAATTCCCAGCGTCTGGCGTAACGCCAATAGGGTTCCGGAATGGTGTCTGCGTTTTCTTTATGCGCTTTTTCGGCAATCTTTGCCATGCGGATTTGCAGCCAGACAACGGGCAGCCAGCAAATACCCGAAAGAACGTATAAGCCAAGCGTCATCCATATCCAATCTTGTTCTAACATCGTCGACACGGTATAGCCGCGTTCGTACAGCATCCATAAGCCGGACAAAGGTTGGAAAATGACGGCAGGGGTTGTAAACCACCAGTCTGCTTTGATGACCCAATGCGATACGACCGACTGCGCGGCAACCGAACCGCTGCGGTTTGCCCAAAAGAGGTAAAACGCCGTACCAAAGCCGGTGCCGACCATTAAGGTAGCCGAGATGATGTGCAGGGTTTTAACGATTAAATAAGTGTTCATTTTTTATCTCCTACGGATTGATACAGGAAAAATAAAGTAGCCATAATCGGCAGGTTTTTTACCAAAGGCGCAAACGGATGCGCCCACATTTCGGGTAGTCTGAAGGCAATGATCAGGCTGTATGCCGCGACGGTTATCAATTGCAGCAGCCATATTGCTGAACGGGAGCGAAAGCGGCTGAAGCATAAATAGGCAAAACCGATGTCCAGTAGCGAAGCGGCGATCAATGTCGGCCATTGCAACGGATTGGGGAGACCGACCGAATGCAGCAAATCCAATGACATTTCAGGCATGAAAAACAGAGGTTGGGTACCGCTCCATAGCCATAGCAGCCCCATCGAGTAAGGCAGGTAGGCAGGGGGAGAGTGCGTAGCATTGTCAGACATATTGCTTTCCTAATTTCATTTCAGGTTGTTTATATAATTAGTCTGTAATTTCTAAAATTTCTGTCAAAAGAGAAATATAAGGGTAAAAAAAATTAGGCAGGTTTTTGAATATCATCTTCCCCCGGAGGATTGGGCAAGCTCAAAACGCCAACAATCAAAGAATAAGTACCGCCTATTACCATGCCGGCTAGGAGGCTGGTGACAAAATCTGCACCAAACAGTAAAAGATACAGGCAACCGCATAATGATCCGGTTATGATGGCCCGTATAAGGCCGCGTAAGTCTCTATATGTAGACGTCAAACTTAAGATCAAACCGCAAATTAGGGCTGGTACGGTAAAGAATAAAGCATAGTAACCGATACTAAACGCAAAAAATATCGTAGATGCAGTATAAGCGATGATGACTCTGCCTCTCGGATAGTTGAAATAATCTTCTGTTGAATGCGACATAACACACCTATGATTGCGTAAGAGAAACCGGGTTGGGTATATTATAGTGGATTAACTTTAAACCAGTACGGCGTTGCCTCGCCTTGCCGTACTATCTGTACTGTCTGCGGCTTCGTCGCCTTGTCCTGATTTAAAGTTAATCCACTATAAAAACCCATTTAATTGGCATCATCGGAAAAATTTTTGTATTCCGGCGCCTATTTTTAAAATTTTCACCATGGTTGAAGTAGAAAGCTTCAACATTTCATTTGCCCACGTGGTAAGCGTACTGATGAAATCATGGGTTTGTCGGATTCGCTGCTTGGCGGTTTCGTTTTCCTGACTAAATTCAGGGCTGTCGATCAGGCTTTGCAAAAATTGCCGCGTCGGTTCGATTTCACGCTGCATACGCATTTCTGCGATGGTGCGGAACAAAGTCCAGACGTCGTCTGAAGTTTCAAAATGATCGCGTCTGTCGCCCAAAATATGCACGGTATGCACCAGTCTCAGGTTTTGCAGCTCTTTGATGCTGTTGCTGACATTGGAGCGCGCTACGCCGAGCGTTTCGGTGATTTCTTCGGCATTCATCGGTCTGCCTAAAATGTAGAGCAGGGCGTGGATTTGCGCAACGGTACGGTTGACGCCCCATTTGGTGCCCATTTCGCCCCAGTGGAGGATGAATTTTTCAGTGGTCGGATTCAGTTTCATAGTGAGGGTATTTTATTTTTGTCTTTTATTTCTGTCAATACAGAAATAAAAGATTTTTTGAAAATAGCAAAAAACAGGCGAACTGGATATTGCCCGCTATTCAGTCCGCCTGTTTGGAAAGACAGATTATTTTTTTGACTGTTGTTTGTAGTATTCCAGCAGTTGCTTCGCTTGCAGCAAAGGCAGTCCGAAATGCTCGTTGATGTTTTTGAGGTCTGTTTTTTCTTTTCCGGTCAGATTTTGCTTAAGCCATTTCAGATTGTCCGGATTGTTTTTGATTTTTTCGAAATACGCCTGTTTGTGCTTCCAATTTCGCGACCACACCAGCAGCATGGTGAAAATACATAGAACGATTAAGAAAATATTCGTGAAAGCCATCATGTCCATCGTAGTCTCAGCTTGCTTGGCAGTATGGGGATTATAAGTGAATCAAGTGTTTACGGGTATATTGAAGAACGAGGACGGCATTGGTTTCGGGGCAAGTTTTGATGGGACAGTCTATTTCCAGATGTCGGTTTGTCATCTCAATATAGTTTTTGCCGTAGCAAAAATCTGTTTTGTGAATAGGGCCGTCTGAATTTGGAAAACAAGATGATTGGGTGTTTGGCGTTCGGATTTCTGTTTGCGCCGTACAGTTAAATCATTAATAAAATAATGTGTTGTGTTAAAATCATGCTGAGTTGCTAATATGGGTTTGAAAGTATATCGCGTTATTGGTAAACCATTTGAGAATGCGGTTCCATACTTTCAGACGACCCCAAGATACCGAATTTAAAATAGCTATGTCCGTCAACCATTACGAAAATTTCCCCGTCGGTTCGCTCGTTATGCCGCGCCGCCTGCGCAAACCTACTCATGCCGTTTACGCTTTTGCGCGCACTGCGGACGACCTCGCCGATGAAGGCAGTGCAAAAGCCGATGAACGCTTGCGCGCTTTGGACGAACTCAAATCCGAACTCGACCGCATACAGCGTGGCGAAACGCCGCTGACCCCGCTAATGCAACGTTTGCAACGCGAAGCCATCGCTCCCTTCAAACTGCCGCTGCAGCCGTTTTACGATCTTTTGTCCGCATTCAGTCAGGATGTTGTCAAAACCCGTTATCAGGATTTTGGCGACCTGATTGATTACTGCCGCCGTTCCGCTAATCCAATCGGACGCATTATGCTGCACCTTTACGGACAAACCGACGAAGTCAGCATCGCCCAAAGCGACGGCATCTGCACCGCGTTACAACTTATCAACTTTTGGCAGGACGTTGCCGTCGATTGGCAGAAAGGTCGCGTCTATATCCCGCAGGACGACTTGGAAAAATTCAAAGTAAGCGAAGCGCAAATTGCCGAAGGCAAGGCGGATTTTGCGTTCCAAAGACTGATGGCGTATGAATGCAACCGCGCGTTCCAAATGCTTAAAGGCGGCTCACCCTTGGGTAAAACGCTGAAAGGCCGTTTGGGATTTGAATTGCGGATGATTATTGTCGGCGGACAACTGATTTTGCAGAAACTGGACGGCAGCAAATACGATGTATTCACGCAACGCCCTGTTTTGGATAAAAAAGATTGGTTGATTATTCTGAAACGGGCATTCTTGAAGAAATAAAGCGACCGGCGCAAGAGGTCGTCTGAAAAGCAGCTTGAAGGCTTCAAGGCTGTTTTCAGACGACCTTTTTCATGACTGCCCGCTGTACCCCGAAGATTGATATCAAGACCAACGCAAATCCCAACAGCGATTTTGCGTTCATGCCTTGCCCGAGGAACAGCCAGCCCAAGACAAATGCCGAGACAGGGCTGAGCAATCCCAGCGACGAAACCGCAGCAGGCGAAAGTTTCGCAATTCCTCTGAAAAACAGCACATAAGCCAACACCGCGCCAAACAGGCACAAATACAGATAGCCGCCGATATTGGCGGGGCTTAAAGATTCGAGCCGCGGTTCGGCAAGCAGGGCGACGGGCAGTAAAAACAAGCCGCCGATGAAAAGCTGCCAGCCTGTGAACGCCAACACGGGTAGCGAAGTGCGGCGGTGTTTCGACAAATACACGCCCAACGCCATCGCCGCCGCGCCCGCCAATGCCGCCAAAATCCCCGTCCCGTCATAGCGCGCCTGCGGCGACAAAACCAAAAGTGCAATCCCCACAACGCCTGCCGCCGACCAAGCCCAAGCCGCTTTCGGCGGCATGGTTTTGCCGATTAACCAAGTGAACACCAGCACCATCAGCGTCTGCGTCGAACTCAATACCGCCGCCAGTCCGCCCGGTAAGCGATACGCCGCCACAAACAACATGGCCTGAAAAAAGCCGATGTTCAAAAAACCGAGCAAGACAACGGTTGCCCATTCATCGCGTTTGGGTATGCGCCGCGTCCACGCCAACAGCAAAAGCCCGGCGGGCAACACGCGTATCAGTGCAGCGGTAAATGGGCGATCAGGCGGCAAGAATTCGGTGGTCACGAGATAGGTGCTGCCCCAAATCAGCGGGGCGAGCGCGGTGGTCAGGATGGTGGCGGTACGGCTAGGCATTTTGATTCTCGTAGGAATGCAGCTTTTTCAGATTGACTATACAGTAGATCGTCTGAAAAAAGGGAATGGGGTGTGATGGGGCAATAGCAGCCTGCACTTTGGTTTTGAATGTGCAGACTGCTTTTTATATTTTAGGTAGCCCCTGTTGTTGTTTGATCGATTTCAGATTGTCTTGCCAGACTAAACCAGCCCTGCCTTCTCCAATCCCATCAGGCCGTCCATGCTGCCTGCCGGGGTGGCAAAAGCCACGTTCAGGCGGTTCCAAACGTTGATGGTGTTGATGACGTGGGTCAATGCCACCAGTTCTTCTTCATCAAAATGGGCGCGTACCGCTGCGTAGTCTGCATCGCAGACTCCCTGTTCGGAGATGCGGGTCAGGTTTTCCGCCCATTGCAGCGCGGCCCGTTCTTTTTCGGTAAACAGGGTTGATTCGTGCCAAACGGCCAAATGATGCAGGCGCAGTTCGCGCTCGCCGTGCAGCTTGGCTTCTTTAACGTGCATATCGACACAAAAAATGCAGCCGTTGATTTGCGAAACACGCAGTTTCACTAAATCTTTCAGGGTACTATCCAGCGTGAGGCTGGCTTCCAAGGCCAGCAGTGCCTTATAGGTATTAAGAGCATATTGGGAATAGTGCAAGCGCATAAGTCCTCCAAATAAATGAATAAGCGGGTGGGAAATTTGGCCTATCGGAAACCTTCTCTTCTTCATTCAAGTGCAGGCTGCCATCGGTCAAAACTCTTAATTTTGCCAACTGGTGAATGTCTGTGTTGCTGATTTTCAGGTGTTTATTCAATCCAATCAACCACATCGTCTATTGCCTGCCGCGTTTTGGCGCGCTTGGGTTCGCCTGCGCGATAGCCAAACGCCGCCATGACGCTGACGCGGTATTCGTCAAGATTGATTAAACCTTTTTCCGACAGCAGTTTTTCCACATTTTCTTTTTGAAAGCCTTCCATCGGCGTGGAATCCACACCAATCAACGCGGCAGCGGTCATCATATTCGCCAAAGCGATATAGGTTTGCTTGGCTGCCCAGTCGTTAAATGCGCGCGGATTATCGGCAATGGCAAAATCGGTTTCGGCAAACTGTTTGAAAAATTTTTGCATCATCCCAATAGTTTCAGACGGCATTCCATGCGCGCCGCCCCAGATTTTTTCTTGATAATCCGCCTGCATGGCAGCCTGTGTGCGTGCCAACAAAATCACAAAATGGCTGCAATCCATAATTTTTTCCGCCGCGCCCCATGCAATGCCGCGCAACTCTTCGCGCAGAGTACGGTTTTGTATCACCAAAAACCGCCAAGGTTCCAGCCCGAACGAACTGGGCGACAGGCGCGCAGTTTCCAGAATATAGGCGAAATCATCGGCAGGGATTTTCTTCGCCGTATCATAACTTTTGCAGGCGTGGCGGAAACGGAAGGCGTTTAAAACAGCTTGTTTATCGGTAAACATGGTTTTTCCTGTAAATTTATCTTGAATTCAAACTAAATATAAATAGAGATTAGTTTGAAGTCAAGATAAAATAGTGGGAATTTAAAAACTGAAAGAAAAACATGACCGAACACGCCGATGCTCCTGTCCGCGCCGTTGCCCAATGGAAGCAGGAACTGCCTGAATTGGCCGCCGAAAATATGCTGTTAATCGGCCGTCTGAAACGCGCCGCTGCCGTCATCGCACGCGAATTGGAAAAAGTTTATGGAGAATACGGTTTAACCGAAGGCTCGTTTGATGTGCTGGCCACTTTGCGCCGCAGTGGCGCGCCTTATACGCTGACACCGACCGAGCTGTTTTCAGCGCTGATGGTAACGTCCGGCACCATGACCACGCGCCTGAAAAATCTGGAAAACCAAGGCTTAATCGACCGCCTGCCCAATCCGGACGACGCGCGAAGTATGCTGGTACGCCTGACCGACAAAGGCAAAGAATTGATTGAACAAGCCGTGTTTCCGCATGTGGAAAACGAAAAACGGTTGATGGAAAAATTAGATTTAAAAACTAAAACATCGCTTGAACACGGTCTGGAGAAATGGCTGGAGGTTTTGGAGGGAAGTAGGTAAAAGGTCGTCTGAAAACGCGACACGCCGTTTTCAGACGACCTTAGTTTATTGTACAGACTTTTTCTTCTCCAGCCGCTTCAATTGCTTGGCGGCATATTTGTTGCCTGCCTCGGAGGCACGGCGGTAGTAGCGGGCGGCTTTTTTCAGACGACCTGCATCTTCATAGAGGATACCGAGGTTGGATAATGCGATGATGCTGCCCGCGCGGGCGGCGAGTTTGTACCATTTTTTCGCCTGTTTTTTGCTGCGGCGCACACCGTTGCCCCTGTCGTAGAGGACGCCTATGTTGTTGCAGGCGGTTTCATCCGCTTGTAAGGCGGCGCGGGCGTACCATTTGTAGGCTTTGGCATAGCTTCGGGGCAGACCGAGACCTTTATCGTACAGGTAACCGAGGGCGCGTTGGGCTTCGGCGCAACCCGCTTTGGCTGCTTTGCGGTAGAGCTGGCAGGCTGTCTTAATGTCTTTTTTGCCGCCGAGGCCGCGCTCGTTCAGCCAGCCGAGGCGGTAGGCTGCATAGGCTATATCGGGGTTTGTAATACTGTGTTGCTTAAAGGCACGTGTATACCATTTGCGGGCGCGGCGGTAGTCGGGCTTTTCTGCAAATTCGTACAGGCGGCCGAGGGATTCCTTTGCTTTGGGATGACCGAGTTTGGCGGCACGGCGGTAATATTTTTCGGCTTTGGTGAGGTTTGGCTTGGCACCTTCGCCGTATTGGTGGGCATTGCCGAGACCGAACCAGCCGTCGGGACAGCCTTTTTTGGCGAGTTTGCGGTAGGCGGCGTAGGCTTCGTCAGAACAGACATAATTGAGGCATTCGAGCAGGGCGGCGCGGTAGAGAGATTTAGGATTCATGGTTTCTGCCTTTCTGGTGGTTTCAGATGACCCCTGTGTGGAACCGTTTACAAAATGAATTTGGCGTGCAGTCCGCTTTTTGAATGGCTTTTCGGAAGTTTCACCGCCAGCGGTTGGGCGTGCTGCGGTTGATGCGTATGGGTGGTCGGTAAGGTTTTGATTTTTGTGTTTTTGATTTTCAGACGACCTTTGGGGTCGTCTGAAAACTTGTTGGAACAGGTTTGAACAGATGATAAACCAAGCGGCGGTCTGACAACGTGGAACGATGGTGCGGGTAGTGTAACAGGCTGCTTTTTTGTTTTCATTACATTATGGCAGTTATACAACATTTCTTCATAAAAAACACAGTTTGATTGTAACGTTTCAAACATTTCCCCTATAATCCGCCTGTTTTCAATTTTCACATGCAAAGAAAGGAGCAGCCATGACACGCAACACTTCAATCCGCTCAATCACATTCTTTGCAGCCCAAGCGTCGGCCTGATTTTCGGACAACGCGTTCCCGCATTTCCCATATCGCCCGCTTCGGGCTGCTTTCCCATCAATCGGACAGAGGTCGTCTGAAAACGTCAGACGGCAGTCGGTATATTTTCAAGCCGCGTATCTTTTTTAAGCCGTCGGTTTGGACTCGTTTTGCCCTCTGTCCGTGTTAAAGAAAGCATACACATGGGCAATTATCAAAATCCCCATCATATTCACATCATCGCTGATTCAGAAACCTGGATTGAAGGCAACGCCGTCGCTCAACTCGAAACCACCGCCAAGCTGCCGCACATGTTGTGCGTAGCCGGTATGCCTGATTTGCACGCGGGGCGCGGTTATCCCGTCGGCGCAGCGTTTTTCAGCGAACACCATTTTTATCCCGCGCTCATCGGCAACGACATCGGTTGCGGCATGGCGTTTTGGCAAACCGATTTGTCCGCCGCCAAGCTTAAACCCGCCAAACTCGCCAAGCAGCTTGGCAACATCGATACGCCTTTGAGCCAAGACGAACAAGAAGCCTTACTCGGAGAAGCCGCATCCGATTATCCGTTTTCAGACGACCTCGCTGTCGGCACCATTGGCGGCGGCAATCATTTTGCCGAATTGCAAACCGTCGAAACCGTTTACCGCGACGATTTGCTTCCCGTCGCCTTTGATGCAGACCGTTTGCAATTGTTGGTACACAGCGGTTCGCGCGGACTGGGTCAGCAAATTTTGCGACGCCACATCGAAGCCTACGGCCATCGAGGTTTGGCGGAAGGCAGCGAGGCTGCGGCGGACTATCTTGCCGAACATCAGGCAGCACTTGAGTTTGCCCGTTTAAACCGTCGTCTGATTGCCGCCAGAATGCTCGACCGCTGGCGTACGGAAGGCGAATGCCTGCTCGACGTGCATCACAATTTCCTCGAGCAAACCGAAATCGCGGGACAAACCGGCTGGCTGCACCGAAAAGGTGCAACGCCCGCCGATAAAGGTCTGGTCATGATACCCGGCTCGCGCGGCGATTACAGCTATCTGGTTCTGCCGACCCAAGATTGCCAAATTTCGCTGAACACGTTGGCACACGGCGCAGGACGGAAATGGCAGCGCGGCGAATGCAAAGGCCGCCTGTCACACAAATATTCCGCCGACAGCCTGCGCCAAACCGCATTCGGCAGCGTGGTCGTTTGTCAGGATAAGGCTTTAATTTTTGAAGAAGCTCCGCAGGCTTATAAAAACATAGACAGCGTCATTTCAGCCATGAAAAGCGCAGGTCTGATTGAATTGGTCGCTCGGTTCAAACCCGTTTTGACTTACAAAACTAGCGGCGGATGTGGAGAATAAATATGAAGCAAAATATGCAAACAATTTATCTGCAAATTTCCACCGCGCAAGGGCCTGCGGAATGCCGCATCTTTGCCCGTTTCGTATTGGGCAGGCTGCTTGCCGAGGCGAAGGCGGAAGGTATCAGGGCGGAAATCATCTCCGAAACTGCCGATAAACACGGCATTATGTCGGCGGTGCTTAAATTGGACGGCAAACCTGCTGAAACTCTGGCGCAGCGTTGGCAAGGTTCGCTCCAATGGATATGCGCCAGCCCCGTCCGCCCAAAGCATCCGCGTAAAAACTGGTATATCGGCGTTTTCCGCATGCCTGATATGCCTGAAATGCCGTCTGAAAGCGAGATTGAGTTTCAAACCTGCCGTTCGGGCGGCAAAGGCGGGCAGCACGTCAATAAAACTGAAAGTGCTGTGCGTGCTACTCATAAAGCAAGCGGTATTTCCGTGCGCGTTGAGAGCGAACGCAGTCAACATGCCAACAAAAAATTGGCTTTGACCCTGCTGGCACAAAAGTTGGCGGAACATCATGCCGGACAGACCGACGATTACGCCCGCGCGCAACACAGCCAGCTTTATCAGGTGGAGCGCGGCAATCCAAAACGGACGTTCGTCGGAATAGAGTTTAAGCAGAAGTCGGATTCTAAACGTTGAGTTGAGACAGCCGCTTTGGTAATGTAGCAATCTTCCGTATTTTTAATATGCGGGAAAAGGTCGTCTGAAAATGCAGATTTGCGTTTTCAGGCGACCTTTTGTTGTCTATGAATATCCGGTCAATAAGAATCCGGGATGTGTTTGAAATACAGCATGACCAGATACCAAAATAGCGTCGCTGCGGCTGCGGCTGCGCCAAGCAGCACCCATGCGCTGATTTTGGCGACATCACGCAGGGCGCGTTTTTGCTTGCGGCTGAAGAGGCGGTTGATAATCAGCGCGGCAAGTGCGAAAAAGAAAAAAATACGGAAAAGTCTGCCTATCATGTCGGGGAGCGGGGGAGGTCGTCTGAAAAAGTATGGTTCGGGCACGGCGGCATGGGGACGGATGTTTGAGCGCGTCAGGCTGCTTGTCCGACCGTGTCAAAAAGTCATGCCGTTTGCTATATAATAACGCTTTTCGCCGCATTTGTTGGAACAGGATATGAGTCAAAATGCCTCGGTGGGCATTGTAACGCCCCAAAAAATTCCGTTTGAGATGCCGCTGGTTTTGGAAAACGGTAAAACTTTGCCTCGTTTCGATCTGATGATTGAAACCTACGGCGAGCTGAATGCCGAAAAAAACAATGCGGTTTTAATCTGCCATGCGCTGTCGGGCAACCATCATGTTGCGGGCAGGCATTCGGCGGAGGATAAATACACAGGCTGGTGGGACAATATGGTCGGACCCGGCAAACCGATTGATACGGAACGTTTTTTCGTGGTTGGTTTGAACAATCTGGGCGGCTGCGACGGCAGCAGCGGGCCTTTGTCGATCAATCCTGAAACGGGCAGGGAATACGGCGCGGATTTTCCGGTAGTTACGGTGAAGGACTGGGTAAAATCCCAAGCCGCGCTTGCCGACTATCTCGGCATCGAACAATGGGCGGCGGTTGTCGGCGGCAGCTTGGGCGGCATGCAGGCTTTGCAGTGGACGATTTCCTATCCGGAGCGCGTGCGCCATGCCTTAGTGATTGCGTCTGCGCCGAAACTCTCGACGCAAAATATCGCGTTTAATGATGTAGCGCGTCAGGCGATTTTGACCGATCCCGATTTCAACGAAGGACATTACCGCAGCCACAATACCGTTCCCGCACGGGGCTTGCGGATTGCCCGCATGATGGGACACATTACTTATCTTGCCGAAGACGGTTTGGGTAAAAAATTCGGGCGCGATTTGCGTTCAAACGGTTATCAATACGGCTTTGGTGTTGAATTTGAAGTGGAATCCTATCTGCGCTATCAGGGCGACAAATTCGTCGGACGGTTCGACGCCAACACTTACCTGCTCATGACCAAGGCTTTGGACTATTTCGATCCGGCAGCGGATTTCGGCGACAGTCTGACCCGCGCCCTGCAAAATGTGAAAGCGAAATTTTTTGTCGCCAGCTTCAGCACCGACTGGCGTTTCTCGCCTGCGCGTTCCAAAGAGTTGGTTAAAGCGCTGATTGCCGCTCACAAGCCGGTACAGTATATCGAAGTAAAATCCAACCACGGCCATGACGCCTTTTTGATGGAAGACGAAGCCTATATGCGCGCCGTAGCGACTTATATGAACAATGTGGATAAGGATTGCCGATCATGAACTTGCGCGACGATTTGCAGTTGATTTACGACTGGATTCCCGAAGGCAGCCGCGTCTTAGACTTGGGCTGCGGCGACGGCGAATTGCTGGCGGCTTTGGTGGAACACAAAAAATGCAGCGGCTACGGCATCGAAATCGACACCGACAGCGTCATCGCCGCCATGTCGCGCGGCGTGAACGTCATTCAAGCCGATTTGGAGCAAGGTTTGGCAGAATTTGGCGACCAGACCTTTGACGTTATCGTCCTGAGCCAAACCATCCAAGCCATGCAGAATACCGAAAAAATCCTGCGCTGCCTTATGCGCGTGGCGAAACAGGCGATTGTCAGCTTCCCGAATTTCGGCTACTGGCGCAACCGTTTCCAAATCGCCATCGGCGGCCATATGCCGGTCTCCGAACGCATGCCCTACCATTGGTACGACACGCCGAATATCCACTGGTGTACGCTCAAAGATTTTGATTTATTGTGTGCCAAAAACAAAATCCGCGTCCTCGAGCGCGCGGTCATGACAGGTAACAAACAGGTCAAACATTTCCCTAACCTTCTGGGCAGCTTGGCGTTTTACCGCGTCGGCTAAGATAGCTTGAGAACCTTGTTGGCAATAACAAGGTTCTTTGGTTCTATTAATAATAGGTCGTCTGAAAAATGAAATGACAGATTTTCAGACGACCTCATTATATTGAAAACAATATCATGAAAAACGAAACGTCATCACTTCTCTTATGGCTTACCGCAATCATGCTAACTGCGTGTTCTCCGAGCAAAGAAGATAAAAACAAAGAAGTCGGCGCATCCGCCGCTTCGTTCCCAGCTTCTTCCCAAAACGATTTGACTCCAACGGTGTCCAACTCCAATAGCGTCAACACAGTGGAGAACGTACCTTCTTCAAATTGCACCAACCTGCATCAGATTGGCGGCATTGATGATTTTGTCCGTCAGGTTGCCGAGAATATCGATTCCAGTTGTTTGTTTGAACGTAGCCCTAAAGAACTGACGGCGATTTGGGGTATTTCCGGCGGAGATGATCCTTTGGGGCAGGCAGTGTTTCCTGATATTGATGCGAATGACCCTGAAAACGTTAATAAAGTGATAGAAGCTATTGATCAGATGACAAAAGGAGAGCGGAGCTATGATCAGCAGGCGGTAGAATCGCTGACGCAAAAAGTAGAGACACTCAGACATCGAGATACGTTGGTTTTATCAACAGGCAAACAGACAAGCCAAGGCTCGGATCAGCCGCTGAGGATAACGCGCAATTTCGGCATAGAAGCAACGCCGGAATATCTTAAGAAACATGGCGGCGGGTTTGGCGGGAGTTTTCAAAACATCAGCCAGCTGCCCGAATATTTGAAAGCGCGCGGGAAGATTTTTGAAGCGCAAAGGGTATTCCGCCTTTTCAACCGCGACCGCAGCCCTGATAAGCCTTATCTGGAAATTGTGTTTGACGAAAGCGGGAAAATCGTTTTGATTACCGTCTATGAAAATGTCTCCAATCCAGCAAGCGGGATTCATTTGATGTAATGGGTTTGGAGCACAAACGGAGAGGGTGGGAATCTATAGTGGATTAACTTTAAACCAGTACGGCGTTGCCTCGCCTTGCAGTACTATCTGTACTGTCTGCGGCTTCGTCGCCTTGTCCTGATTTAAATTTAATCCACTATAAAATCATCGAGCGTTCGTTGAGCATTTGATGCGATAGCAGTTTGATTGGAAGCCTTCTATTCAATATCGAAAAGGTCGTCTGAAACCTGAATCGGGTTTTCAGACGACCTTTTGTTTGTGTGGTTGAGCTTAACCGATGCTTAACGGCTGTCTTTCCATTGGTAATATTTCGAGCCGAGGAAGGAGCCAAGTTTACGCAGGAAAGGTTGGGTGATGATGCTGGGGTGTTTGAGTTTTTCAAACGGTTTCAGACGACCATCATCGCCCATGATGGCTTCGGCGATGGCAAGGCCTGCTATGCCGGTAATTGCCATGCCGTGTCCCGAGTAGCCTTGGGCATAGTAGATAGTGGGCGCGAGTCTGCCGAAGCGGGGGGCGAGGTTGGCGGTAATGTCGCATTCGCCGCCCCATGAGTGTTCGATTTTGACATCGGCAAGCTGAGGGAAGACTTTAAGCATATCTTGGCGGACAAGCTCGGTCATGCGGTCGGGATCGTCGATGAACTCGTTGTCTTTACCGCCAAAGAGCAGGCGGCCGTCGGAACTGAGGCGGTAGTAGTCGAGGACGTGGCGGTTGTCGCAGACGGCCATGTTGTTGCGGATGAGTTCTTTGGCGCGTTCGCCCAGCGGTTCGGTGGCGATGATGAAGGTGCTGACGGCGATGGCTTTTTTTTCCAACGGCTTGAATTTTTGATGCAAACCGGCGTAGGTGTTAACGGCATACACGAGGTTTTGGCATTCGATGCTGCCGTCCGGGGTATGGACGAGCCAGCCGCCTTGATAGGGTTCGATACGGGTCATCGGGGACTGTTCGAAAATCTGCGCGCCTGCTTCGGCAGCGGCGCGGGCGACGCCCAGGGTATAGTTGAGCGGATGGAGATGGCCGGAATGGGGGTCGAATTGCGCGCCTAAGTACATATCACTGTTAAGCTGTTGTTTGAGCGTGTCTTTATCCCAAAGTTCGTAATGGGTGGCGTTGTAATGTTTTTGGGCGTGTTCATGCCATTGTTGCAATTCTTCCCAATGCTGCGGGCGGATGGCGACGGTAGCATAGCCACGCTGCCAATCGCAGGCGATTTGGTGTTTTTTAACCCGTTCGTCAACGAGTTCGACGGCTTGCAGAGATTGCTGCCAAAACCAGCGGGCTTGTTCCAAGCCGACTTGTTTTTCGATTTCTTCCATACCGCAGGCGTAATCGCTGATGACTTGCCCGCCGCTGCGCCCTGATGCGCCGAAGCCGATGCGGGCGGCTTCGAGTACGGTTACTTCGCGTCCGTTTTCGGCAAGGGGGAGGGCGCTGCAAAGTCCTGTCAATCCTCCGCCGATAACGCAGGTCTCGGTTTTCAGACGACCTTCAAGTTTGGGATAAGCGGCGTGGGGATTGATGGTGCTGAAATAATAGGAGGGAAGGTATTCTTTAAAATTGGGATGAATCATAGGGTAATGCTTTACGGTGGTTTCAGACGACCTTTGGAGGGTAGTTGAGGGTCGTCTGAAAAGTGGGTTAAACGGGTTGTGTGAAGAAAACAGGCTGACCTTGCATTGATGCGGTCAGCCTGTCTGATTGGGTCAATTTGTTTTTTCTGCGGCGAGCTTTTCCTGACGGTAGGCTTCGGCGGCTTCCCGGTCGCGTTTGGTTGCTTGACGCATCATCCAGTAATTGATGACGATGACCAGCGTGCCGATGATGCCGATCAGGATGGTTGCCAACACGTTCATTTGCGGGTCAAGACCCAGCTTGATTTTGGAGAAAATCACCTGCGGCAATGTGGAAGAGCCGGGGCCGGACAGGAAGGAGGTAATCACCAAATCATCCAGCGACAGGGTAATGCCGAGCAGGAAGCCTGAAGCGATGGCAGGCGCAATCAAGGGCAGGGTGATGACGAAAAAGATTTTCAGCGGACGCGCACCCAAGTCCATGGCGGCTTCTTCGAGCGATTGGTCAAGCTCCACCAGACGCGAACGGATAACGACGGTAATGTATGCCATACAAAGCGTCGTATGTCCGAGGAAAATAGTGAAGAAACCGCGGTCGAAGTACAGGTTTTGCAGCAATTCGCTGCCTTGCAGGAACATTTGCACCTGAATAATCAGGAGCAGCATGGACAGACCGGTAATCACGTCAGGCATAACCATAGGCGCGGAAATCATACCGGCAAACAAGGTGCTGCCGCGGAAGCGTTTGATACGCGCCATCGCGTAGCCTGCCAACGTACCCAAAACGACGGCTGCAAGCGAGGATGCGGCGGCAATGCGCAGCGACAGCCAAGCGGCTTCCAAGATAGTGTCGTTTTCCAACAATGCGCCATACCACTTGGTCGAAAAGCCGCCCCAAACGGTAACCAGCTTGGATTCGTTAAAGGAATAGATGACCAAGACGACCAGCGGAATATACAGAAACGCCAGCGACAGCATCAGCATCAGTTTCAGGAACCAAGATAATCGGGATTTTTGCATTATTTGGCTCCTTCTTCTAATTCGCGGTTTTCATAATGCTGGAACAGCGCAATCGGCACGACCAGCAATGCGACCATGACGACGGCGACGGCGGAAGCCAACGGCCAGTTGTTTTGATCGAAGAACGCCTGCCACAAGACTTTACCGATCATCAGGTTTTCCGAACCGCCGACCAGCTCGGGAATCACGAATTCACCGACTGCGGGAACGAAAACCAACATAGAGCCTGCGATGATGCCTGTTTTGGACAGAGGCAGGGTGATGGTGAAGAACGATTTGACCGGTCCTGCGCCCAAATCAGAAGCAGCTTCGAGCAGGCGGTTGTCGAGTTTCACCAGTTGCGTGTAAAGCGGCAGAATCATAAACGGCAGATAGGCATAAACCATGACCAAGTTCAGCGAGAACGCGTTGTAGAACAGGTCTAAAGGCTCTTCAATAATCTGCATTTTGAGTAGGAAATTATTGATGATGCCATTGTGTCCCAGCAGTCCCATCCATGCGTAAACACGCAACAGAAAGGAAGTCCAGAAAGGCAGCATAATGGCAAGCAGCAGACCGTTACGCATGGCTGGATTGGCGCGCGAAATCGCATAGGCGGTCGGATAACCGATCAGCAGACAAATGATGGTCGTCGTCAGCGCGGTCTTAATGGAAGACCAGTAGGTCATCAGATAGATATTGCTGTTTTCGCTGTCGCCGAACGGATTCAGGGTATTCCAAAAATTCTGGAAAATATCGGCATAGTTTTGATAACTGATGGCGATGTTCAGACGACCTAAATCTTCATCCACGTTGGTCAGCGGCGTGAACGGCGGAATGGCGATTTCTTGTTCGGCAAAGCTGATTTTCAGCACGATGGCGAACGGAATCAGAAACAGCACCAAAAGCCAGATATACGGCACGGCGATGACCGCACGCTGACCCGGGCGGCGGAACAGTTTGTTTTTCAGTTTTTTAAGGTTCATCTCATTCCCCTTAAATTAACGGAACAACGGAGTCGGTTGGTTTTCCGGCCAGCTGATATAGACGGTTTCGTCCCAAGTCGGCGGCGTGATGTTACGCACGTACCAATAAGGTGCGGGAACTTGGCTTTTGACGACGCGGCCGTTGGCGAGTTTGATGTGGTAGATGGCGAAGCTGCCCAAGTAGGCGATTTCTTCCACTGTGCCTTTTGCCCAGTTGAAGCTGCCCAAGTGGTCGGGTTTTTCTTTGTACAAATCAATATCTTCGGGACGGATGCTGACCCAAATGTCTTGTTCGCTCGGGCCGCCCAGACCGTGGTCGATGCGGACGTGGTTTTCCAAGCCTTCGCATTCGATGACGGCATAATCGGCATGGTCTTCAATCACGACGCCGCTGAAAATATTGGTTTCGCCGATAAATTCGGCAGTAAAGCGGCTGTTTGGATAGTCGTACACATCGCTAGGCGTACCGACTTGTTGCAACTGACCGTCGGACATAATGGCGATGCGGGTCGCCATCGTCATCGCTTCTTCTTGGTCGTGGGTAACCATGATGCAGGTTACGCCGACTTGCTCCAGCGTATTGACCAATTCGAGCTGGGTTTGTTGGCGCAATTTTTTGTCCAACGCGCCCAAAGGTTCGTCAAGCAGCAGGATTTTCGGACGTTTTGCCAAGCTGCGTGCCAAAGCGATACGTTGTTGCTGACCGCCGGACAATTGATGCGGTTTGCGCTTGGCGTATTTGGTCATCTGCACCAGACGCAGCATTTCTTCCACGCGCGCAGCGATTTCATCTTTGGGCATTTTGTCTTGTTTCAGACCGAAGGCAATGTTCTGCTCCACAGTCATGTGCGGGAACAGGGCATAGCTTTGAAACATCATATTGATGGGGCGCTCGTAGGGGGCAAGTTTGGTAATGTCCTGACCGTCCAGAATGATTTTGCCCTGATTAGGGCTTTCCATGCCCGCCAGCATACGCAGCAGCGTGGATTTACCGCTGCCGGAGCTGCCCAAAAGGGCAAAGATTTCATGTTGATAAATATCCAAGTCGATGTTATCGACAGCGTAATTGTCACCAAACTTTTTCACCAAGCCTTGGATTTTGAGATAAGGTTTGGCTGAAGACGCAGTGGTTGCGGTCATAATGGCAATACTCCAATAAAAATGACGAGTACCGGCAAAACGGATTTTCGAAAGGGTGATAAAAAGCTGTTTGATTGCTGGCGGGAGTCGCAACGTCGAAACGTCGTCTGAAACTCTTGTGAAGCGCACGGGCAGCATGGATGGGAAACGGCTGGAAATACAAGGGTAAACCGTCTCCGCAGAACTCGCTATTATATTAGCCTATGGCACGCAGGGGCAATACGAAATTGCCCGAAGGGGCTGATTTTTCGCGGATTCGATTTAAACAGTGCGGCTTGTTATCGGTCGGATTGAATCTACTATCAAACCCATATGGGCAAATAGGAAGGAGCAGTTGCCTTCATATGGGAAATTTAAGCGCGTTGTTTTTATGCAATTAATTTATATAGATATTATGCTTTTATCTTAAATATTTATTCAAAATATAATAAAATTTGAAATATTAACAATAAAAGTAGTTTCTTGGCGTGGGGTTTTACCCAAGCACAATGAGAAACAGATTTTCAAATAAATTTTTTCCGTGAATTTTTACGCAAGGGGTAAAACATGAGTATCAAACAGTGGCCTGAAGGCGAGCGACCGCGTGAAAAATTATTGGCACGCGGTGCAGGCGCATTGAGCGATGCGGAGCTGCTGGCGATTTTGCTGCGGGTCGGTACGCGCGGGATGAGCGCGGTGGATTTGGCACGTTATCTGCTGAACGAGTTTGGCAGCTTGGGCAAACTGATGAGCGCCGACGCTAAAACACTTTCCGCATACAAGGGCATGGGTTTGGCGAGTTTTACCCAATTTGCCGTCGTCAAAGAAATCGGCAGGCGAATTTTGGGCGAGGATTTGCAGGAAAACATCACGCTTTCCAGTCCGAAAGCCGTTGCCGACTATCTGCGTCTGCATTTAGGGCACGAAAAGATAGAAGTCAGCACCGCGCTTTTGCTCAACCGCCAAAACAGGCTGATTGCCATGCGTGAACTCTCGCGCGGAACGGTGGCGGAAAATACCGTCTATATCAGGGAAATCGTCAAGCTCGTATTGGACGAATACGCCGACAGCCTGATTATCGCGCACAATCATCCCGGCGGTTCGGCAACGCCTTCGCAATCAGACATTGCATTCACAGGTCGTCTGAAACAGGCTTTGGCATTGGTTGATGTCTCGCTTTTGGATCATTTCATTGTTACGGCGAAAGAAGTCTGCTCGATGCGGGAACAGGGGTATATGGAGGGGTAAGGAAGATGTCTTGCTGGAATTGAGCGGATTGTCTTAGTTCTGATTCTGTGGGAACTGATTGATTTTATTAGTATTCGACTGTCAAAAAGGTCGTCTGAAAAATGTTTTCAGACGACCTTTTTTGCGAATGTGGAAGTCTTTATTTTTGTATCGGTAATCTCTTTTGAACTCAAACAATAAAAGTTATACACATATATTTTAAAATTAAAATATATATAAAACAGTAATATAAACATATTTTTCTATTTTAATGAAATTTTTGGTGTTGAGTTATCCACATTTGGGCCTATATTGGGTGTAACGAAATTCTAACCAAAGGAAACCAAAAAGATGAGATTCGACAAATTAACCGCCAAATTCCAACAAGCCCTTGCAGAAGCTCAGAGTTTGGCGTTGGCTGCGGACAGCAGCTATCTGGAAGCGGGCTTTGTGCTGAAAGCCCTGCTTGACGACCAAAACAGCGGAGCCGCCGCGCTCTTGGCTCATGCGGGCGTGAACGTGCCGCAGGTGAAACAGCGTTTGCAGCAGCATTTGAACAGCCTGCCGAAAGTGTCCGGTCAGGGCGGCGATATTCTGCCCAGCCGCGAATTGCAGGCGGTGTTGAACCTGATGGACAAAGCGGCAACCAAACGCGGCGATGCCTATATCGCCAGCGAACTTTTCCTGCTTGCCTTGGTGCAGCAGAACGATGCGACCGGCAAAATCCTGAAAGAAGCCGGTGCGACCGAACAAAACATCAATGCCGCGATTGACGCGGTACGAGGAGGACAAAACGTGAATGATGCCAATGCCGAAGACCAACGCGATGCGTTGAAAAAATACACGCTCGATCTGACCCAGCGCGCCCGCGACGGCAAACTTGACCCTGTTATTGGCCGCGACGACGAAATCCGCCGCGCAATTCAGGTGCTGCAACGCCGAACCAAAAACAACCCAGTGTTGATCGGCGAGCCGGGTGTGGGTAAAACCGCCATCGTCGAAGGCTTGGCGCAACGCATCGTCAATGGCGAAGTGCCTGAATCCCTACGCAACAAACGCCTGCTGGTTTTGGATTTGGCGGCATTGATTGCCGGCGCGAAATACCGCGGCGAATTTGAGGAACGCTTGAAAGGCGTGTTGAACGACTTGGCAAAAGACGATGGCAACACTCTGATTTTCATCGATGAAATCCATACTTTGGTCGGCGCAGGCAAAACCGACGGCGCAATGGATGCGGGCAATATGTTGAAACCGGCTTTGGCGCGCGGCGAACTGCACTGTATCGGCGCGACCACTTTGGACGAATACCGCCAATACATCGAAAAAGATGCGGCACTCGAACGCCGCTTCCAAAAAGTATTGGTCGGCGAACCCAGCGTGGAAGACACCATTGCCATCCTGCGCGGTTTGCAGGAACGCTACGAAATCCACCACGGCATCGACATTACCGACCCCGCCATCGTTGCCGCCGCAGAGTTGAGCGACCGCTACATCACCGACCGCTTCCTGCCCGACAAAGCGATTGATTTGATTGACGAAGCCGCCAGCCGCATCAAAATGGAGCTGGACAGCAAACCCGAGCAGATGGACAAACTCGACCGCCGCATCATTCAGCTCAAAATGGAAAAAATGCACGTTGCCAAAGAGAGCGATGACGCCAGCAAAAAACGTTTGGAGCTGATAGACGAGGAAATCGACGGCCTGCAAAAAGAATACGCCGATTTGGACGAAATCTGGAAAGCCGAAAAAGCCGCGTCCTCCAGCACCGCCGACATTAAGAAACAGATGGACGACATCAAAGTCAAAATCGAGCAGGCCAAACGCCAAGGCGACTTTGCCCGCGCGTCCGAACTCGAATACGGCGAGTTGCCGAAATTGGGTGCGCAGTTGCAGGCGGCGGAAAGCAACCCCGACGGCAAAAAACAAAACAAACTCTTCCGCACCGAAGTCGGCGCGGATGAAGTAGCCGAAATCGTATCGCGTATGACCGGCATCCCAGTATCTAAAATGATGGAAGGTGAACGCGACAAGCTGCTGAAAATGGAGGAAGTATTGCACCGCCGAGTGGTCGGTCAAGACGAAGCCGTGCGCGCCGTGTCCGATGCCATCCGCCGCAGCCGCTCCGGCCTTGCCGATCCGAACAAACCCTACGGCAGCTTCCTGTTCTTAGGTCCGACCGGCGTGGGTAAAACCGAGTTGTGTAAAGCTCTGGCAGGCTTCCTGTTCGACAGCGAAGACCACCTCATCCGCATCGACATGTCCGAATACATGGAAAAACACGCCGTCGCCCGCCTCATCGGCGCACCTCCGGGCTATGTCGGCTACGAAGAGGGTGGTTACCTGACCGAACAAGTCCGTCGCAAACCGTACAGCGTGATTCTTTTGGACGAAGTGGAAAAAGCCCATCCCGACGTGTTCAACATCCTGCTGCAAGTATTGGATGACGGTCGTTTGACCGACGGACAAGGCCGCACCGTGGATTTCAAAAATACCGTCATCGTCATGACTTCCAACATCGGCAGCCAGCACATTCAACAAATGGGCACGCAGGATTATGAAGCTGTGAAAGAAGCGGTGATGGAAGAAGTGAAAGCCTACTTCCGCCCCGAAATGATCAACCGCATCGACGAAGTGGTCGTGTTCCACGGACTGAATCAGGAGAATATCCGCAACATCGCGAAAATCCAGCTCAAAGGCTTGGAAAAACGTTTGGAAGCGCAGCACCTGCACCTGAAAGTGGACGATGCCGCCTTGGATTTGATTGCCAAAGCCGGTTTCGACCCCGTGTACGGCGCACGCCCGCTCAAACGCGCCATTCAGTCGGAAATCGAAAATCCGCTGGCCATGGCGTTGCTCGAAGGTAAATATGCACCCGAAAGCACGATTCATGTGAAAGAAGAGGGCGGCAAGCTGGTGTTTGCCTGATTTGAGCGTAGTTTGAGATAAAGTGATGAAAAGGTCGTCTGAAAACTGTTGGCGCGAAGTCCACTGATTTCAGACGACCTTATTAGGTTATTGTCCAATTTATACGTTTTGTATCATAAGGTTTTCATATTAAAAGATATTACTTGTGATACCAAATCGTTGTTATCAAAAAATACAATTATCCGATTGTTATCATAATCTCCATCAGTATCCGGCAACCAGCATACGGAAATATGTGAATTCTGATAATTTGAGTCGTAATAATCAGAATCAAAAAAATATTTAATTTCAACCCATTTTCCGCTAGGAAATTCAAATAATCTTTTTAAATAATCGTTTTTTTTTTCGAAAATAAAATCATCTAATAACAAATCTAATTCGACTGCTGATTTAAGCTTTTCATCTGAGGAAGGTTTCATGATGTCTCCTTATTGAACAAATGATTTATAGTAGATTAAATTTAAACCAGTACGGCGTTGCCTCGCCTTGCCGTACTATTTGTACTGTCTGCGGCTTCGTCGCCTTGTCCTGATTTAAATTTAATCCACTATAATATGAACAATCGCTTCTAAATTTGCCTGACCAATCTTACCTGCATTGATAGCTTCCGGTAAGTTTTACAGTGTGGTTACGTCATTAAGGTCGTCTGAAAAACGTTTTCAGACGACCTTAATGCTTGATTGGGATTCGTACTTAAGCCTCTATCCAAGAGATGCTGCTCAAAGGGAACTTTGGGAATAATGCGCCGATGCAGGGGCTTCTTTGCGGTAATGAAGACGGGGTTCTTTGCCGTGCATGGGAATTGACGATGGATGAATTGATGAAACAGATAGAGGATTATATGGATTCCTATAATCAGGAACGTTGCAGTTCGAAATTGAAAAGCCGGGTCCTGTCACATATAGAACCCGGCTTATATAGAGTGTCTGATGAATAGGCTTTTATGAATGTCCCAGACCTTAGGAGCAGTTCAGTTTTTGCCCGAACGTTTTTCAGACGACCTTTTATCTATGTTTATCAAGCAGACTGTATCGGGATGATACGGTTTTGATTGCGTTTCGCACCGCCTTCGCAATAATTGACTTTGACGTATTCTTCGACAATCTCTAAGAATTCGGCTGCGATGTTGTCGCCTTTTAAAGTCACTTTGCGTTCTCCGTCAACATAAACCGGGGCAACAGGGGTTTCGCCAGTTCCGGGTAGGCTGATGCCGATGTCTGCCAGTTTGCTTTCGCCCGGTCCGTTAACGACGCAGCCCATGACGGCAACGTTTAAAGATTCTACACCAGGGTAAAGGGTGCGCCATACGGTCATTTTTTGGCGAAGGTAATTTTGTACGTCTTGGGCAAGCTCTTGGAAGACTGTACTGGTGGTGCGTCCGCAGCCCGGGCAGGCGGTAACCATGGGGGTAAACGAGCGCAGCCCCATGGTTTGTAGAATTTCTTGACCGACGATTACTTCCTGCGTACGCGAGCTGCCGGGTTCGGGGGTCAGAGAAATGCGGATGGTGTCGCCGATGCCTTCTTGAAGCAGTACGGCCAAGGCGGCAGTCGAAGCGACAATGCCTTTGCTGCCCATGCCTGCTTCCGTCAAGCCTAAGTGGAGCGGATATCGGCAGCGGCTGCCCAGCTCGCGGTAAACTTGAATCAAATCCTGAACGGAGCTGACTTTGCACGACAAGATGATTTTGTCTTCGGGCAAACCTAACAAAACGGCTTTTTCTGCAGACTCCAACGCCGAAATAATCAAGGCTTCTTTCATGACTTCTTCGGGCGGTTTTGGAGATGAAGACGCCAGATTGGCATCCATCATGCGCTTGGCGAGGCTTTGGTCAAGCGAACCCCAGTTGACGCCGATACGGACGGCTTTGTCGTTTTCGGCGGCAGTCCGAATCATATAGGCAAATTTTTCATCGCCTTTTGCGCCTTTGCCGACATTGCCGGGGTTGATGCGGTATTTGGACAAGGCTTTGCCGCACTCGGGAAATTCTGCCAATAGACGTTCGCCATTGAAATGGAAGTCGCCAATCAGCGGGGTGGTGTAACCCATGTCGTCCAAACGCTGGCGGATTTCGGCAACTTTGGAGGCGGCTTCTGGGCTGTTGACGGTAATGCGCACCATTTCTGAGCCTGCATCGCTCAATTCTTTGACTTGCAGGGCTGTTGCTTTAGCATCTGCGGTGTCGGTATTGGTCATCGATTGCACGACAACGGGAGCATCTGAACCGACGGTGAGATGATTGATTTGTACTTGATGGGTTTGGCGGCGTTTGGGTGTGTTCATCTTTATTTTTTTCCTGCTACAAAGGAAGCTGATTTTTCACCGGCAACCCGGTATTCTGCCAGATTGATGGTTGTCCCGCCGTAATTGGCTTGTGCGCCTGTGGCAATACCGATCCAGACATTGTAGGGCGCACCGCCTTTAAAACGCCTTTCGCTTCCTGCGGGAATGATCCGGCTGAAAATCATGGTACCTTTCTTGTCGGTGATAATCAGATTGCTTCGGTATTGGACTTTAATCCAAAGCTCGTCTGAATCGACTTTGACTTCAGGTGCGGATGCCGCTGCTTCGGATGCGGCGACACTTGAAGCTGCTTTTTCAGCATTGGATATTTCTTGTTTGCCGTTTTCTGCCATATTGGAAACGGCAACATTTTCTTTTTTCAAATCCGGCGTCTGCATACTGTTGCGTACTGCATCGCTGTTTTGCGCGACTTGTTGTTCGTTTTCATGATTGGACTTGCTTTGCCAAACATAAATACCGCCACCAAGCAGGATGAGCGCGGCCATGCCCAAAACCCATTTTGGAAAACCGACTTTTTCACCATCTTGATAGTTCAAGCCGACATTTTGTTTGCGATCAACCAGATAGACATGGTCTTCTTCCGGCGCGGAAATGGCTTTCAGACGACCTGTAATGGTTGCTTCATCGATTTTCAACAGGCGGGCATAAGAACGCAGATAGCCCATAACGAAGACCAATCCTGAAAAGAACGAATAGTCTCCTTTTTCGAGTGCTTCAATTTGTTCGGCAGACAGTTTCAACCGTCGTGCTACTTCGTCAATATCCCAACCTGATTTTTGTCTGAGTTGTCCCAGCTCATCACCCAATGATTTGGCAGCTTGAATGTCGTATTCGTTTTTCTTTTGATTTTCCATGTAGTTATTTACCTGTGGTTACTGCCTGTAATTGTTCCGAGTAGGGGAAGTTTGCCCTTAACTGGGCTTCGTATTCGTAGGCTGCCTGGCTATTGCCCAAAGCAGTCGCCAATTTCCAACCCAGCAGCAAATCATCTGCCTGCAAGACATCGACTTTGCTTTGGTATTGACGGAAATAATAGTCCGCTTCGTTTAAATTGCCTGCCAGCATTTTGGTTCTTGCCAATTCTTTAAACGCAGGCGGGAATTGAGGTTGTGCGGCCAACGAGCGTTCAAGATAAGCCTCCGCGAGCGAATATTGTCCCATCTTTGCGCTGCAAATACCCTTGTTGAGGTTGGCGATAAATGGAGAAGGATAAGTTGGATCGGCCAGGGCTTTGTCAAAATAACTGATGGACTGGGCGGGATTGTTCATCTCGCTGCACAAGAACCAGCCGTAGTTATTATTGATTTCCGCATTGTCAGGCTTCAAGGATAGGGCTTTTTGGAAGCTTTCCTGCGCCTTGTCGCGTACTTTGAGATATTGATAGATTTGTGCGCGAACCAGCCATGCATCTTCATTGCTGCTGTCTGCTTTCAATGCTTCTTCAATGCTTACCGTTGCTTGACGGTAATCACCCCCGCGCATGTATTCGATAGCCAACTGGGTTTTGATATTGGCGACCTGTGTCGCACGTTCCGCTCTGCTTGGACCTTTCGGGCCGGCACATGCGCCCAAAACCAAAGTTAAAATAATGGGTTGCCAAATGTTCAGTTTCATAATCAGCTCTGTTGTTCGACCAAAATCTGCTGCCATTTTTGTTGGCGGCGTGTTTTATCTTGTACTTGTCCTGCCAATTGACCGCAAGCTGCATCAATATCGTCGCCACGCGTTTTGCGGACGGTTACCACGAATCCTGCCTGCTGCAAAATATCGCGGAAAACGCGGATATTTTCATTGGTAGAGCGTTCGTAGCCGGAATTTGGGAAGGGATTGAACGGAATCAGATTGAATTTGCACGGTACGTCTTTTACCAGTTCAATCAGTTCGCGCGCATGCTGCGCCTTGTCATTGACTCCATCCAACATAACGTATTCAAAAGTAATGAAATCTCTTGGTGCTTTGACCAAATAGCGTTGACATGCCGCCATCAACTCTTTCAACGGATATTTTTTATTAAGTGGAACAATTTGATCTCGTACTTCGTCGTTGGAAGCATGAAGGGACACTGCCAGCGCAACAGGCATCGCATCACGCAGCCTGTCCATTTGCGGCACCATACCTGATGTGGAAACGGTAACGCGGCGGCGGCTTAGACCGTAGGCATGATCGTCCAACATGATGCTTAATGCGGTAACAACATTATCAAAGTTCGCCATCGGCTCACCCATGCCCATCATGACTACATTGGAAATCACACGTTCATTTTTCGGCGTAACGCCCATTGCTTTATTCGCCCACCACAACTGCCCGATGATTTCGGCAGCGGTCAGATTACGGTTGAAACCTTGGCGGCCGGTAGAGCAGAAGGTGCATTCCAATGCGCAGCCGACTTGCGAGGAAATACACAACGTACCGCGTTCTGCTTCGGGGATAAACACTGTTTCCACGCCGTTGCCCGTTCCTACATCCAGCAGCCATTTGCGCGTACCGTCGGTGGATTCTTGCGCCATCATCAGTTTGGGCACATCCACGCTTGCCTGTTCGTTGAGTTTCAGGCGCAGAGATTTTGCCAAATCGGTCATTTCATCGAAACTTTGCGCACCGGCTTGGTGGATCCAGCGCATGACTTGTTTGGCGCGAAACGGTTTTTCGCCCATCTCGGCAAAATGATGGGTCAGTCCGTTTAAATCGTAATTCAGCAGATTGGTTTTCATGTGGTTTATTTCTTGGTAAAGCTTTTAATAAAGGCTGTCGCGATAAATCTTGCGAATCCGGCGGATTAGGACGTTACATAGTGGGTTTGAACATGTCCTGAATCTTGTTGAGCAAACAGCTTTTGTTTCACAGCTCCTTCTATCATATTTTCAGACGACCCCCATTTGAGAAAGGTCGTCTGAAAACAGATTTAGACAAACAATATCGACAAAACCGTCCAAACGCCCGAACCGGTCGGACGCCCGAACGGCATCTATCGTTAACGCGGGCAGATTTCGCTTTGGCTGAAGAAGTAGGCAATCTCGATTGCCGCATTTTCCAGACTGTCTGAGCCATGTACGGCGTTTACGCTGAGAGATTCGGCAAAATCGGCACGTATCGTACCGGGAGCGGCTTCGGCAGGATTGGTTGCGCCCATCAGCTCACGGTTTTTTGCAACAGCATTTTCACCTTCCAGCACCTGAATCATGACGGGACCGCTGGTCATAAAGGCAACCAAGCTGTCGTAAAAAGGACGCTCTTTATGCACAGCATAAAACTCTTGGGCTTCGCGTACGCTGAGGTGCTTCATTTTGGCGGCGACAATACGCAGTCCGTTTTCTTCAAAACGGCTGTAAATTTTGCCGATTACATTTTTACCTACAGCATCGGGTTTAACGATGGAAATCGTGCGCTCAATAGCCATATTATGTCCTTGTTTTTATTGCGTTGTGCAATAGTCTGAGATTGGGGAAAATGAACTGCTATTTTATCAAATTTCAGTATACTTTGGGGAAAGCCACTCTTTTTTCTTCGCCTGAATTTTATTTTTTCAACGTCAGATGCGGCTGTTCCAAATAAACTTCCGATTGCATTTCCACCATACGGCTGGCAGTGCGGGTAAATTCTTCGGCAAAATCGCCTTCGACATAAATATCGTTTACGCCTACCGTACTGGTAGCACAGAGCTTCACTCTGAAATCATACAATACGTCAATCAGCCAAGTAAGGCGGCGCGCTTCGGCTTTTTCCTGCGGCGTCAGGCGTTCCAATCCTGATACGAACACCATTTCATAATGTTCGGCCAAATAGAGGTAATCCGCTTGCGAACGCGGTCCAAAACATAAAGCGCGGAAATCGAACCAAATGGCGCGGTCGGATTGGGCTTTGTGCGGAATTTCACGCCCGTGTATCACGCTGACACCGGGATTCAGTTCGGAAATTCCCGCCATTTCTTTAAACAAATCAGCCAATTTCTGCTCGTTTTCTTCATTATTGGGAACGAAGAAAATTTCGGCAGGACGTAAAGTGCGCAGACGGTAGTCTTCTCCGCCGTCAACATTTAAGACGGTCAGGCTGGATTCAATCAGCGCAATGGTCGGCAGAAAACTGCTTCTGTTTTGACCTTGGGGATAAAGCTCGGACGGGGCGTAGTTAGAAGTTGCCACCAAAACCACGCCTTCGCTCAACAAGTTTTCCAGCAGGCGACCCAGAATCATCGCATCTGCAATATCGCTGACGTGGAATTCGTCAAAACACAATACACGGGTCTCTTTGGCGATCTCGGCAGCTACTGCTTTTAAAGGATTGGCTTCGCTTTTCAAGTCTTTCAAACGCTTATGGATTTCCGCCATAAAAGCATGAAAGTGGACGCGGCGTTTGCGACGGTATGGCAAGCAGCCGAAAAAAGCGTCCATCAAAAAACTTTTGCCACGACCCACACCGCCATAAAAATACAAACCTTTCGGCACTTGAGGAGAGCGCAGGCTGCGTCCTAGGAAACGGTTGCGTTTGCGTTTGAACATCATCAGTTCCGTCCACAAACGATCCAAATATTCAATCGCACGCGCTTGTGCTTCATCGCGGATGAAATTCGGTTGTTCGGCTGCCGCCTGATACCAAGTCAGCGGGCTGTGGTTCTCAAACGGAGGGGCGACAAACAGTTGACCTCTATCACTCATATCTGACCTTTATTATGTTTTTGGGTTTGACAATTATAGTGGATTAACTTTAAACCAGTACGGCGTTGCCTTGCCTTGCCGTACTATCTGTACTGTCTGCGCTTCGTCGCCTTGTCCTGATTTAAAGTTAATCCACTATACGTTTTATCAACGGGCAATCATTAAAAGAAACGTATTATAGATGATTTCAGACGACCCTATGAATTTTCCATTACAAATTCCGCCCAAATTACGAAAACAATAGAGAACCATATTTTCAGACAACAAAAACGCCGCATTTCTGCGGCGTTCGTTTACTCAGGTTTAGTTGGCATTTTCTTGTAAAGCCAAGTCCACACGTTCACGCAATTCCTTACCGGGTTTGAAGTGAGGGACGTGTTTTTCAGGCACTTCCACACGTTCGCCGGTTTTGGGGTTGCGACCGATACGGGCCGGGCGATGGTTCAAATCGAAGCTGCCGAAACCACGGATTTCAATACGCTGACCGCGAGCCAGCGAGCGGGTCATGGTATCAACCAAAACCTTTACGCTGTATTCGACGTCTTTTGCCAGCAATTGGTTACCGTTTTTCTCGGCAAAAACTTCTGCCAAACGAACCATTAATTCAGACTTCGTCATGTCTGCAACCTTATTCTTGGTCGCCGGACAGTTTGGCTTTCAGCAAGTCGCCGAGGCTGGTAGTACCTGCGCTGGCGGTTGCAGCAGCGTTGACTGAATTCAGGGCTTCGCGGTTTTCTTTAGCGTCTTTAGCTTTAACAGACAGGCGGATGCTGCGGTTTTTGCGGTCGACGGTTACGATAACGGCTTCAACCTCATCACCTTCTTTCAGTTTGGTGGTCAGGTCTTCAACGCGGTCGGCTGCGAATTCGGAAGCAGGCAGGTAACCTTCTACTTCGTCAGACAGGGCAACAACGGCACCTTTGGCGTCAACAGATTTCACAGAACCTTTAACCAAAGAACCTTTATCGTTTACGCTGATGAAGTTACCGAAAGGATCGCCTTCCAGCTGTTTGATGCCCAAAGAGATGCGCTCTTTGTCAACGTCGATTGCTAATACAACGGCTTCAACCTCTTCGCCTTTTTTGTATTTGCGTACAGCTTCTTCGCCAGCTTCAGTCCAAGACAGGTCAGACAGGTGAACCAGACCGTCGATACCGCCGGGCAGACCTACGAATACGCCGAAGTCAGTGATGGATTTAACCGCACCGGAGATTTTGTCGCCTTTGTTGTGGTTGGCGGCAAATTCTTCCCAAGGATTGGCTTGACATTGTTTCATGCCCAAAGAGATACGGCGGCGGTCTTCGTCGATTTCCAGAATCATGACTTCGACTTCGTCGCCCAATTGTACGACTTTGCTTGGGTGTACGTTTTTGTTGGTCCAGTCCATTTCGGAAACGTGTACCAAACCTTCGATACCTTGTTCGATTTCAACGAACGCACCGTAGTCGGTCAGGTTGGATACTTTACCGAACAGACGGGTACCTTGTGGGTAACGACGGGTCAGGCCGCTCCAAGGATCTTCGCCCAATTGTTTCATACCCAGAGAAACACGTTGTTTGTCTTGGTCGAATTTCAGGACTTTGGCTTCAACTTCTTGACCGACTTCCAAGACTTCGCTCGGGTGTTTCACACGGCGCCATGCCAGGTCGGTGATGTGCAACAGGCCATCGATGCCGCCCAAGTCAACGAATGCACCGTAGTCGGTGATGTTTTTAACGATACCTTTGATGATAGAGCCTTCTTGCAGGTTTTCCAGCAGGGCTTTGCGCTCTTCACCCAAAGTAGCTTCCAGAACCGCGCGGCGAGAAACCACGACGTTGTTGCGTTTTTTGTCCAGTTTGATGACTTTGAATTCGATTTCTTTGCCTTCAAAGTGGGAAGTGTCTTTAACGGGACGTACGTCAACCAAAGAACCCGGCAGGAATGCGCGGATGCTGTTGATCATAACGGTCAGGCCGCCTTTGACTTTGCCATTGATAACGCCGGACAAGATGTCGCCGTTTTCCATCGCTTCTTCCAAAGCGATCCAGTCGGCAGCACGTTTGGCTTTTTCGCGGGACAGTTTGGTTTCGCCGAAGCCGTTTTCAACGGATTCGATGGTAACGGTAACGAAATCGCCAACTTTAACTTCAATCTCGCCCTGAGCGTTTTTGAATTCAGCAACGTCAATCAGAGATTCTGATTTCAGACCTGCGTTTACAGTAACGAAGTTTTGATCAATGCCGACTACTTCGGCAGTAATCACTTCACCTGGGTTCATCTCTTGCAGGGTAAAGCTTTCTTCAAGCAGCTGGGCAAAATTTTCCATAGTCATATATACTCTTTTCGGTACACCGCCAAGGGGTGCGGGGTAGGTTGGAGAATGCCTGCCGCCCTTGGCGCGACAGGCTTTGAAAATAAATATTTCAGACGACCTTTAGATGCTCCAAAGGTCGTCTGAAACAAAACACAGGAATTATACCTTAAATTTCAAACTTTATGATACCAATCAAGCACTTTTTTTACAGCTTCTTCGATACTCAGCCCGCCCGTATCCAAAAGCTCTGCGTCAGGAAGCTGCTTCAAGGGCGCGACACTGCGGCGGAGGTCCGCTTCATCGCGTGCTTCGATGTCCGACAGAATCCGTTCAAATTCCAAGCCTTCGCACGGAATGCCGATTTGTTTGGCTCGGCGTTCCGCCCGTATTTTCGCACCTGCGGTCAGGAAAATCTTTAACGCCGCATCAGGGAAAACAACCGAACCCATATCGCGCCCGTCGGCGACCAAACCTTTTTCCGTCAGAAAATCACGCTGTCGCTGCAAAAGCGCTTCACGCACTTTCGGCAACTGCGCCACTGCAGAAGCGCCCATACCGATTGCTTCGCTGCGGATTTGTCCTGAAACGTCTTCATCTTCCAAAAAAACCTGCGACCCTTCAAAACGGGCAGGCAGATTTTCTGCCAACTCGGCAACCGCCTCTTCATCGCTCCATTCCACGTCCCGTTTCTTCGCATAGAGCGCGGTCAGGCGGTATAACGCGCCGGAGTCCAGATAATCGAACCCCAAAGCCTGAGCGACACGGGAAGCGACCGTACCTTTTCCCGAGGCGCTGGGTCCGTCTATGGCGATGACTTTTTGTTTGGTATTCATATTTTGGCTTTCTGAAATAATGTAGAAGGTCGTCTGAAAGAACGTATCAGGCAGGCATTATATAGATAATTGTTTAATGATGAGAACCGAGGTCGTCTGAAAAAGCGTTTCAGACGACCTCAGATGTTAATTGGAGCGTGGGTTAACGTCGTCTTTAAATTGTTTTGTCGCCGTAGCCGTATTGGTTATTTCATTATGAAGAAAAACGGTTATCTGCTTGAGATAATTAGGGTAGGGTGGTTCATGTTTTACTTTTTAGAAGTTTGCTATATTTAACGGATTATTTGTAAATTAATGTTCATTTATGGGGTGAAACTGTATAATTCCCGCCGTTTGAATTGATTTGACGAGGCTTTTTGATGAACCAGCTTAAATTGGCGGTTTCCGGCGCGCAGATTTTGTTTGTGGCATTCGGGGCGATGGTGCTTGTTCCGCTTTTGACCGGACTGAATCCTTCTTTGGCACTTTTAGGTGCGGGCATCGGTACGCTGCTCTTTCAAATAGTCACCAAGCGTAAAGTGCCGATTTTCTTAGGCTCTTCTTTTGCCTTTATTGCGCCGATTATCTACTCGATTAAAACATGGGGTCTGCCTTCGACCATGTTCGGGCTGTTTGCGGCAGGTTTTATGTATTTTGTGTTTGCCGCGCTGATTAAATGGCGCGGGCTGGCTACGGTCAACCGGCTGTTGCCGCCCGTGGTTATCGGACCTGTGATTATGGTTATCGGTTTGTCTGTCGCCGCAGCCGCAAGTGAAATGGCAATGGGCAAATCCGGCGGAAACCAAGTGGTCGGCTATGTGGATGCGCTGATTTTGTCGGGCTTTACGTTTGCCGTTACGGTGGTTGTGTCGGTTTTCGGCAGCCGCATGATGAAACTGGTTCCGATATTAATCGGCGTGGCCGCAGGCTATATTTTGGCTTTGGTGATGGGCTTGGTAGATACCGCCACCATCGCGGCTGCGCCGTGGTTTGCCGTGCCGCATTTTGAAACACCGCAAGTCAACTGGCAGGCCGCACTGTTTATGCTGCCCGTCGCCATTGCGCCCGCCATCGAACACATCGGCGGCATCATGGCAATCGGCAATGTAACGGGCAACAACTACACCAAAGACCCGGGCTTGGATAAAACGCTTGCAGGCGACGGTTTGGGCGTATGTGTGGCAGGTTTGATCGGCGGCCCGCCGGTAACGACTTACGGCGAGGTAACGGGCGCGGTGATGATTACGAAAAACAGCAATCCGGTTATTATGACTTGGGCGGCGATTTTCGCCATCGCTATGGCGTTTTTCGGTAAATTCAATGCTTTCCTCGCTTCCATTCCTCTACCCGTGATGGGCGGCATCATGCTGCTTTTGTTCGGCACGATTGCTTCTTTGGGCATTAAAACGCTGGTGGATGCGAAAGTGGATTTGATGCAGCCGAAAAATCTGGTCATTGTCAGCTCGGTTTTGACGGTCGGCGTCGGCGGCATGGCGGTTCATGTCGGCACGTTGAGCTTTGCCGGCGTCGGTTTGTGCGCCATTTTGGCGATTGTATTGAATTTCTTGCTGCCGAATCCGAAGACGGAAAGTTGATTTGGCATTGCCGCCGATAAGGTAAAAAGGTCGTCTGAAACGATATCCTTGCCATATAAATATATTGATATGTTAATATCCTATTTTTATTAAATAGGAAAGTAACCATGTTGCACAAAATTGGGATCATGGGCGCGTTGATTTTGGGTTTTGCCATGCCTGCCGCTGCCGAATGTTTGATTCAAAAAGACAGCATCGCAGGAATTAAACTAGGGCAGAGCTTAAAGCAGGTAAAACAGAAATTCCCGAAGGCGAAAATGGAGAGAGAAAGCGATCCCGAAGGTGTGGCGTATGTTGCCATTACACTGTCTAAAGACGTCATGGTTATCACCCATCAAGATGGAGACGACGATCCTGATGCTCCTATAAAACTCCATAAAAAAATTGATTCTTTGGAGACCTACTCTCCCGCCTGTCACACGGCTTCGGGGGTACATCCGGGCATGAAGATCAAAGATGCAGAAGCCAAGTTGGGCAAAGTCAAAAAAATCATAATGTCGGAAATCGAATCTCGTGAATACGCAATATTTACCCGCCACCCGAAACATTTCGACTTTAGAATGGAAATGGGAACAGGAATTTATCCGGGTAAAGGTAGAGCACCGAATCAAACTCGGCGTTACCGTAAAGGGGGCAGTATTTTAGAAATTTCTGTATCTAAATACGGAGGTTTTGATAACTGAAGAGCAGGGCATTAGGCAAAAAGCTTACAAAGCCGACTACGGAATAGAAACGCTCCTGTATGTTCCAGCTGGCTTTTAAAATCCCTGAAAACTGTCCAAACGGCTATGGGATTTGAACAACTTCCGCCTTGTAACTGTTGCCGATTGATTTCACTATATAATACAGGTCGTCTGAAAACCGGATTTCCGTTTTCAGACGACCTTTTTGATGCTTACCTGCCTTAACCGTTTATTTGTGCGCCTAGAGTATTGAATCTATGCCTTCCGCCCTTATAAATAGCAAATACGGCATAATGATTAACATGATAAAGACGGAAGAACGATATGACAGAAAAAACCTATTACGAAATTCTCGGCGTGGACAAAACCGCCGACGCCGACACCATTAAAAAGGCCTACCGCAAACTGGTACGCAAATACCATCCCGACGTCAGCAAAGAGCCTGACGCCGCCGAGCGCACCGCCGAAATCAACACCGCCTACGAAACCTTATCCGACCGTGAAAAGCGTGCCGAATACGACGAATTGCTGGCCAACCCCTACGGCCGCAGCGCAGGCGGTAATCCGTTCGGCGGTGCGCAATCCGGCGGCGTTCACTACGAATACCGCGGCGGCGAACCTTTCGGTGCGGGCGATTTCAATTTTGAAGATTTGTTTGCCGGCTTCGGCCGCAGTCAGAGACATGCACACGCAAGGCCGGACGGTCCGATTAAAGGCGAAGACCAGCATGCCGAACTGAGTATCGATATTTACGCCGCTTATGTCGGCGCGGAGCGTTCGCTGAATCTGAACGTGCCGACCGTGGACGAATACGGCCGCGTCGGTTATCAGACCAAAACCCTCAACGTCAAAATCCCCAAAGGCATTACCGAAGGCCAGCAAATCCGTTTGACGGGACAAGGTCTGCCTGGCTATAACGGCGGCGCAAACGGCGATTTGTATCTGAAAATCAAATTCCACGACAAACCCGATTTATACGTTAAAAACAAAAAAGATGTATACCAGACCATAGACGTCAAGCCTTGGGAAGCCGTATTGGGCGGGAAAATCATCGTTCCCACCGCAGCCGGACGTTTGCAGGTCAACCTACCCGCCAACAGCCAAAACGGTAAAAGCATACGCCTGAAAGGCAAAGGCATTCCGGCCAAAGAAGCGGGCGATTTATACCTCAACATCCGCATCAGCGTTCCCAAGGTCGAAAGCGAAGCCGACCGCGCCGCATGGGCGCAGCTTGCCGCCCACTTTGACGGCAAAAGCGCATCAAATTGAAAGGACAAACCATGACGCAACACACCGACATTACCCTGACTTTCGAAGAAATCCTTGCTGCCAGCCGCTGCCGCCGTGATTGGCTGCTGGAGCTGATAGAGGAAGAAATCATCAGCGTAAACGGCCGGCCGGAACAAACTTTGTACAGCGGCTTCCAACTCGCCCGCATCCGTCGCGCCCAGCGCCTGAGCCGCGACTTCGATGCCGGCATTCCTGCGCTCGGCCTGATTATGCGCTTGCTGGACGAAGTGGAGGAGTTGCGCAAGGCACAGCAGCCCCTATCCCTGCTGGATGAAGGCAAATAGCGGTCAACAAAAGAAAGGCCGTCTGAAAAACAGTTTTCAGACGACCTTTTTTCAAGACGGGAAACGATGATGGCTGAGAATACTGCCGACGATTTGAACCTTGCCGCCGCTCAAGCAGCGGGGCGTTTGCTGGAGCGTTGCGTACCGGAGCATGCTGCGGTGCTGGCGCCGTATGTGTTGCGGCTGTTTACGGCTTTCCAGAACGGGCATTCGTTTGTTTGGCTGGATGAGGGCGAGACGGAGGAGTTGGCGGGATTGGCGCCAACGGTCGGGCAGGGCGCGTCGCCGTTGGTGTTGCGGGGCAAAAAGTTGTTTTTGGGGCGGATGTGGCAGCTCGAGCATGATTTGGCGGCTGAAATCAAGCGTTTGGCGGCAGCGGAAGTCGAGCCTGTGGATTGGATGAGCGCATCGCAAAACTTGTCTTGCTGGTTTGCCAATAAGGGCAGCGAAGGTCAGCGGGATGCGGCGGGGCTTGCTTTGCTTCAGGCGTTTATGCTGATTACGGGCGGGCCGGGTACGGGTAAAACGACGACGGTGGCGAAACTTTTGGGGCTGATTTGCACCAACTCTGCCACGCGCCTGCCGCGTATCGCGCTGGCGGCTCCGACGGGTAAGGCGGCGGCGCATATGGCGCGCGCGCTGCATCGGGCGGTGGACGGCTTCGAGATGCCGGATGCGGTACGCAATCATTTGTCCGCGCTGGAAGGGCAGACGGTTCACCGCCTTTTGAAACTGCGCCCGCCGCAAATGCTGCCTGCGTTTGACGGCAACCGTCCGCTGCCTTTGGATGTGTTGGTGGTGGATGAGGCTTCGATGCTGGATGTTTCCTTGCTGCTTCACTTGCTGCGTGCGATTCCGTCAGGCTGCCGTGTGATTTTTTTGGGCGACGAGTTCCAACTGCCTTCGGTCGGCGTCGGCGCAGTATTGGCGGCGTTGTCGAGACGGACGGTTTTGGATAAGGAGACGGCGGAGCAGCTGAGTATTTATTTGCCGGAACACGGTTTCCCCGTGGAAGAAAATCCGCCGGCTTTGTCGAAAAACGTCGCGCAACTGACGGTCAGCCACCGTTTCGGCGCAGACAGCGGCATCGGTTGCTTGGCTAGGGCGGTCGTATCGGGCAAGAGCGGGGAAGGTTGGGCGCAGTTTGCCTTGTTCCCCAACGAGCTGGAAATCCGCGAGGGTCGTCTGAAACAGCAGGCGGAACTGCTTTACCGCAAACACGAAAAATACTGGCAGGCAGTCGATAAAAACGATGTGGCGCTGGCGTTCGGACACGCGGCGGACGTGGTCGTTTTGGCGGCATGGCGGCAGGACGCGGAGGCGTTCAACGAAGAGTATTGCCGTTATCTGCAACGCAAACATCGGGCGGGCGCGGATACGCCGTGGTTCGCGGGACAAATCATCATGATTGCGCGCAACGACTATACGCTGGAAGTGTTCAACGGCGATATCGGGCTGATTATGCCCGATGCGGAATCGGTGAACGGCTTGGCTGCCTATTTCCCGAATGCGGACGGCTTCAAAAAAATCGCCATCAGCCGCCTGCCGCAATTTGAATCCGCGTTCGCCATGACCGTGCATAAAAGCCAAGGTTCGGAATACCGGGAAGTGTGGCTGCTGCCGCCGTCGGGAAAGATAGAGCAGGGTGGAGATGACGCGCTGTCGGGCTTAAACAATGCGCTGCTCTACACCGCCATCACCCGTGCGCGGGAACGCTTCGTCTTTTGGGGAAATGAAGAACAATGGCGGCTGGCGGTGGAAACCCGCAAAACCCGCCGCACGGCATTGGGCGACATCTTAGATGCCATGTTCGTACCGAAAGCTTGAATCAAACCCTAAAGGTCGTCTGAAAACGAAACGGATGCTGCCGAAGTTTTCAGACGACCTTTCCCTATTGATGTGCGTCAAAATCAGTTTGGAAATAAGCATAATACTCTAAATCTTCTTGACGGTTTGTGCCGTCTTTCATAGGATTACAGCCGTTCGATTACAAAAATTAGTAAATTTCTAACAAATATTGATTAGGAATTTTTGTTAAAAATACCTTTTACCCTTCAATCGGAGATTGGCATGAACATCCAAAAAAACTTTGCCGTTGTATGCGCTGCCTTGGCGGCATTACCCACCGCATTTGCAGAAACCGCTAGCGTAGAGCGCGATGCCGCCGCATTGGCGACAACAGACGATTACGTCAATGCGGGCAGTGTTGTCCGCAAAGACGAAGACAAAATCAGTATTTTCAACGATTTGCTGACCGTAAACGGTTCATTCCGCGTCCGCGCCGACACCAAAGACATCAATGCCAACAACAGCAGCACCAACCCCACGCCCGAAGCCTCCAATACCAATTTCAACGCCGAATTCTGGTTACGCGCCAAGCTTTATAAAGATTGGAAACTGGTGACCCAAATCGAACCCAACATCGACTTGAAAACCGGCAAATTCAACGGCGACCATGATGTTCCCGTGAACAAACTCTATGCCGAAGGCTCGATTACCGAAGGCGTCAAAGCCCGCGTCGGTAAATTCGGCGCATTCTCCTCCTACGGACGCGTCTGGGATACCGAAGTAACCGGCGGCGAAATCTTCTTTGACAACAAAACCCTGCCCACCAAAATCTATGCAGGCCGCCGTACCGGCAGCCTCAACGACAACGTATGGGGCATAGGCGGCCGCCGCAAACACTTCGCCGCCATTCAAAGCAGCCTGCCGATTAACGAAAACATCAACGTCGGCGCAACCGTCAGCTACATGAAAGACATAGACGTGCGCGGCGCGAAGAAAAATGCCGTCTTTGGCGAAATCGGCGCAGATGTCAAATTCAACGACGATTGGCGTTGGATGGCGGCAGTCAGCAAGTCCAACATCAAAGCCTATAACGATGCAGGACAAAAAATCAAAAACGACGGCTTGTTCACCGAAGTCCGCTACAAACTCGCCGACTGGAAAGTCCGCAATTCCTACGACGTCTTCCTGAACTACCGCCGCGTCGGCGCACTCTCGGGCGTATCTTCCGTACAAGACTACAGTAAAAACGTACAAGGCGTACAAGTCGGCGCGACCTACGTTCCTTGGAAAAACTGGAAAGTGTCAGGCTTTTACTTGGCGGGTAAACAAGTTACCCCGACTGCCGGCTCAAGCAGACAAGACGTCAACGTCTTGCGCGGTCAGGTGGAATACAAATTCTAAGCCGTTTGGATAAAGCAAAAGGTCGTCTGAAAACCTGTTTTCAGACGACCTTTCGTTATCTCACCATCAAATCGAATATTCAATCAACTCGTTCTGCGAAAACACATAAACCTGTTTCGGTACCAATGCCAATTCCCGCCCTGCGGACAAATCCAGCCTTGACGCGTCGCTGCCTGCGAGCGTGATATGTACATCCTGTTTGCCGTGTTTCACCAAAACGTGCGTCAGTGCGCCGACGGCGTGGATTTTTTCGATTTCGGCGCGGATCATCGGGGTTTCGTGTTCGGCGGCGATCTGCCATTCGTGCGGGCGGATGTAGCCGGTGGCGGTTTGTTCCTGCCATTTGTAGTGCGCGTCCAATTTCCACGCGAAGCCGTTGTAGTGCCAGATGCCTTTTTCGATGCGTCCTTCAAATGCGTCGGTTTCACCGAGAAATTCGGTAACGAAGGCGTTTTCGGGTTTGCGGTAAATGGCTTCGGCGCTGCCGGTTTGTTCGATTTTGCCGTGGTTCATGACGACGATTTCGTCGGAAACTTCGAGGGCTTCTTCTTGGTCGTGGGTAACCAGAATGCTGGTTACGCCCAAGTTGTGATGGATGTCGCGCAGCCAGGTACGCAATTCTTTGCGTACTTTGGCATCCAGCGCGCCGAAGGGTTCGTCCAGAAGCAGGAGTTTCGGTTCGACGGCGAGGGCGCGGGCGAGGGCGATGCGCTGGCGTTGGCCGCCGGAGAGCTGGTGCGGATAGGATTTGGCGAGGTGGGAGAGCTGCACGAGTTTGAGCAATTCTTCGACTTTGGTGCGGATTTGTTCTTTGAACGGGCGTTCGGACTTGGGCAATACGGTCAAGCCGAAGGCGACGTTGTCAAACACGTTCATGTGGCGGAAGAGGGCGTAGTGTTGGAACACGAAGCCGACTTTGCGTACGCGCACATGCTTGGCGGTTACGTCTTGCCCGTCAAACAGGATATTGCCGCCGTCGGCGTTTTCCAGTCCGGCAATGATGCGCAGGAGCGTGGTTTTGCCGCAGCCGGAAGGGCCGAGCAGGGAAACGAGTTTGCCGGTGGGGACGTTGAGGTTGATGTTTTTCAGCGCGTGGAAACTGCCGAAGTGTTTGTTTAGATTTTGGATGGTGATACTCATGCTGCGTTCCTTTCGGCGGCGGCGAGTTTTTTATCTTGTAATTTTGTGATGATGTTCTGCACCGCCAGCGTCGCCAGTGCTAAAAGTGCCAATACACCGGAGAGGGCGAATGCGCCGGTGAAGTTGTATTCGTTGTAGAAGATTTCGACCAAAAGCGGGATGGTGTTGGTTTCGCCGCGTATGTGTCCCGATACCACACTGACCGCGCCGAATTCGCCCATCGCGCGGGCGTTGGTGAGGATGATGCCGTAGAGCAGCGCCCATTTGATGTTGGGCAGGGTAACGCGCCAAAACATCTGCCAGCCGCTTGCGCCGAGAATCAGCGCGGCCTGTTCTTCGCTGTCGCCCTGCGCCTGCATCAGCGGGATGATTTCGCGCGCGACAAAGGGAAAGGTAACGAACAGCGTCGCCAAAATAATGCCGGGGATGGCGAAGATAATCTGTATGCCTTGCGCTTCCAGCCAGCCGCCCAATGCCGTGTGCGCGCCGAACAATAAGACGAACATCAAACCGGCGACCACGGGCGATACGGAAAACGGCAAATCGAGCAGGGTAGTCAGCAACTGCTTGCCGCGGAAGTCGAAACGGGTCAGCAGCCACGCCATCGCCACGCCCAATACGGCATTGACGGGAACGACCACCGCGGCGGTAATCAGGGTGAGCTTGATCGCCGCCCACGCTTCGGGATCGGTAAGGGATTGCAGGTACAAATCCCAACCGCCTTTCAGCGCTTCGTAAAACACGGCGACAAGCGGTACGACCAGCATCAGCAGCAGGAACCCCAGCGCGACAGCGGTCAGCAACACGCGCAGCCAGCGCGGTTCGGTCAGGTTGGGATTGGCGGAATAGGGTTTCATGGCGGTGGTGTTCTCTGGTTGGTTGTTTAAGGTGTTTGGAGGCCGTCTGAAAAGGGATTGAGGGGATTCAGACGACCTTTTTGTTCATTAAGTAGTAGGTCGGATACTTGTATCCGACATAAGCCTGCCATCTCAAAAGCCATCGGATTCGAGAATCCGACCTTGTATATCGGAACACCCGTATCATAGCAACAAACCGCCCGGTCGCCACCCGCATCCGACCAAGGCAAACAACCGTTGCGTAGCTCAGGGAGCGGCCGGGCAACCCATCGACACAACCGGACAGTTGCCAGACAACACAACCGAATGCAAGGCAGGTTTATGATGAGTACCCAATACAACTGTGCAGGCATCGACATCGCCAAACGAAACTTCGTCATCGCCGTTTCGTCTTTGTCTAAAACCAAAACCGAAACCAACAACCCCAAAGGGATCGCCCATACCGTCGAATACCTAAAAAAGCACAAGGTCGCCCTCGTCGTGATGGAAAGCACCGGCGGTCTCGAAGTCCCCGCCGCCAAAGCCATCCACCGCGCAGGCATAGCCGTCATCATCGCCAACCCGCGTCAGACGCATCAGTTTGCCCAATCACAGTCGCTGACCAAAACCGACGCCAAAGATGCCAAAATGCTCGCCTTCTTCGCGCAGATGACGGCACAGAAAGAGGATTGGCAAACCATGCTCTACCACCCGCCCACCGAAGCGGAAGAAGTGTTGGAAGCATTGGTTAACCGCCGCAACCAGCTGGTGGATATGCGGACTGCCGAGAAAAACCGTCTGCATCAGGTTCATGAAACGCAAGTCGAAAGCGTCAAACAACTGATTGCCCATTTTGACCGGCTGATTGACGAATTGGACAAACAAATCGACGACCACACCCACACGCATTTTGACGGCAAGGCCCAAGTGGCTGAGCAAATCAAAGGCATCGGTTCGATAACGACGGCTACGCTGATGTCGATGCTGCCCGAATTGGGACGGCTGTCGCACAAACGGATAGCGAGTTTGGTCGGCATTGCCCCGCACCCGAGGGAGAGCGGGGAAACCAAATTCAAAAGCCGCTGCTTTGGCGGAAGGTCTGCGGTGCGTAAGGCACTGTATATGGCTACCGTGGTAGCGACACGTTTTGAACCGCTTATTCGGGATTTCTACCAACGCCTGCTATCCAAGGGTAAGCCGTATAAGGTTGCCGTTACGGCATGTATGCGCAAACTGCTGACGATATTGAATGCCCGAATGCGTGATTACTTTGCCGAAAACGGTATCACCGAAAACAGCATCCGAACGGCTTGATTTGAGTTTTGGTATTTTTGCCCGACGGGGTGAAAAATACAGTTGCTACGAATTCTGTGTTTTGGGGAGCGGATTCGTTTTCAGACGACCTTTTTAAGGCAGGTCGGATTCTTGAATCCGACAAACCTACGTTTTTCAGACGACCCCTCAACCCTTCGCTCCCGAACGCCTGCTCAACGCCCACTGCATCACGTTCAGCGCAAACAGAATCACAAACGAAACCAGCAACATAAACAACGCCACCGCCGACGCGCCCTGTACGTCGAACTGTTCCAACTTGCCCGTAATAATCAGCGGCAGGATTTCGGAAACCATCGGAATGTTGCCCGCGATGAAAATCACCGAGCCGTATTCCCCCGTTGCCCGCGCGAACATCATGCCCGCGCCGGTTAAGAGCGCCGGCGTGATTTCCGGCAGCAGCACGCGGCGGAACGTTGTGAAGCGGTTTGCCCCCAAAGTTGCCGCCGCTTCCTCATATTCGCCCGACAATTCCTCCAATACCGGCTGCACGGCACGGACGATAAAGGGCAGGCTGACGACGACCAGCGCAATCCAAATGCCGACGGGCGTAAACGCAATTTTGATGCCCAAAGGTTCAAAAAAACGGCCTATCCAACCGTTGGGCGCATACAGGGTCGCCAACGCGATACCGGTAACCGCCGTCGGCAGCGCAAACGGCAAATCGACCAGCGCATTCACCAGCCCCTTGCCCGGAAATTCATAGCGCACCAATACCCACGCCACCAGCGTGCCGAACACAACGTTGGTCAGCATCGCATAAAACGACATCCGCAAACTCAGCCACACCGCCGCCAACACATTCGGCTCAGCAATCGTGTTCCAAAAGCCGCCCCAGCCGATTTCCGCCGCCTTCGCCGCCATCATCGCAAACGGCAAAACCACCAGAAGCGACAGGCACAATACGGTCAGGCCGAGGCTGATTTTGAAGCCGGGCAGTACGCTGGGCGTTTTGAGTAATAACATGGTCGGTCGGAAGGGAAAAAGAAGATGCTGCCACTTTAACGGGGTCGTCTGAAAAACGGAAAGAATGGTTTGTTTGGTGCAAAGATGATTTTGTTATATATGCTGGATTGACGTTTGGGGCTTTCAGACGACCTGTTATAATCTGCGCCTCTTTTTGGTTCGTCTGCATTCCCCATGAAACTCAACCCCCAACAGCAAGCCGCCGTCAAATATCTCGGCGGGCCTCTGCTTGTGCTTGCCGGCGCAGGCAGCGGCAAAACCGGCGTGATTACGCAAAAAATCAAGCATTTGATTGTCAATGTCGGCTATCTGCCGCATACCGTCGCCGCGATTACCTTCACCAATAAAGCCGCCACGGAAATGCAGGAGCGCGTCGCCAAAATGCTGCCCAAGTCGCAAACGCGCGGGCTGACGATTTGCACGTTCCACTCTTTGGGCATGAAGATTTTGCGTGAAGAGGCGAACCATATCGGTTACAAAAAAAACTTCTCCATCCTCGATTCCACCGACAGCGCGAAAATCATCGGCGAACTCTTGGGCGGCACGGGAAAAGAAGCCTTATTCAAAGCTCAGCACCAGATTTCCCTGTGGAAAAATGATTTGAAAACGCCCGAAGACGTGCTTCAGACGACTTCCAACGCATGGGAAGAACAAATCGCGCGCGTGTATGCAAGCTATCAGGAAACCCTACAAAGCTATCAGGCGGTGGACTTCGACGACTTAATCCGCCTGCCCGCCGTACTGTTGCAGCAAAACAGCGAAGTGCGCAACAAATGGCAGCGGCGGCTGCGTTATCTGTTGGTTGACGAATGTCAGGACACCAACACCTGTCAATTTACGCTGATGAAACTCTTGACCGGCGCGGAAGGCATGTTTACCGCTGTCGGCGACGACGACCAGTCCATCTACGCATGGCGCGGCGCGAACATGGAAAACCTGCGCAAAATGCAGGAAGACTATCCGCAGATGAAGGTCATCAAATTGGAGCAAAACTACCGCTCCACCGCGCGGATTCTCAAAATCGCCAACAAAGTGATTGAAAACAACCCCAAGCTGTTCACCAAAAAACTTTGGTCGCAGTTCGGCGAAGGCGAAATCGTCAAAGTCGTCGCCTGCCAAAACGAGCAACACGAAGCCGACTGGGTCGTCAGCCAAATTGTCAAACAGAAGCTGGTCGGCGGCGACAAAACCCAATACGCCGATTTCGCCGTGTTATACCGCGGCAACCATCAGGCGCGGATTTTTGAAGAAGCTTTGCGCAGCGCGCGCGTTCCTTACCAACTCTCCGGTGGGCAGAGTTTTTTCGACAAAGCCGAAATCAAAGACGTTTTGTCCTATTTGCGCCTGCTTGCCAACCCCAACGACGATCCCGCCTTCCTGCGCGCCGTTACCACACCCAAACGCGGCATCGGCGATGTAACGCTGGGCAAGCTCAACACCTACGCGCACGAACACGAATGCAGCCTGTATGAAGCCGCGCAAACCGAAGAAGCCCTTACCCTGTTGAACAATACCAACCGCCAACACCTGCAAGCCTTTATGGATATGTTCGGCAGCTACCGCGCCAAAGCCGAAACCAGCGAAGCGGGCGAACTCATCAACAGCCTGCTCAAAGAAATCGACTACGAAAACCACCTGCTTGCCAGCGAAGAGGGCAAAGCCGGCGAAATCAAATGGCGCAACGTCAGCGACCTGACCGGCTGGTTGGAGCGCAAAGGCGAGCAAGATGGCAAAAACATCATCGAACTTGCCCAAACCGTTGCCTTAATGACGCTTTTGGAGGGCAAAAGCGAAGAAGAAGTCGATGCCGTCAAACTCTCGACCCTGCACGCCTCCAAAGGCTTGGAATACCCCTACGTTTTCCTCGTCGGCTGCGAAGAGGGCATCCTGCCGCACAACGACAGCATCGAAGAAGACAACGTCGAAGAAGAACGCCGACTGATGTACGTCGGCATCACCCGCGCCAAACGCCAGCTTACGCTGACCCACTGCGTCAAACGCAAAAAACAAGGCACATGGCAGTTCCCCGAACCCAGCCGCTTCATAGACGAAATGCCGCAGGAAGACATCAAGATTTTAGGGCGCAAAGGCGGCGAGCCGATTGTGAGCAAGGAAGAAGGCAGAAGTCATCTTGCGGGAATGCTGGATATGTTGGCGGCGAAAGGGAAGGGCTGATATAGTGGATTAACTTTAAACCAGTACGGCGTTGCCTCGCCTTAGCTCAAAGAGAACGATTCTCTAAGGTGCTGAAGCACCAAGTGAATCGGTTCCGTACTATCTGTACTGTCTGCGGCTTCGTCGCCTTGTCCTGATTTAAAGTTAATCCACTATACATCGGAAAGACAGGGCGCAAAGTGGTCGTCTGAAAACGGCTTTAAGGGCATCTTGGGGAATCAGTTTTCAGACGACCTTTTTCAGCGATTTGAGGGTCGTCTGAAACGCCCGTCCTACCAATAAGTAGCATATTCAAACTATTTCGTTTCGGGTATAGTATCGCCTGAACAGACTTTCAGGCAGGCTGAACCGGCGCGGAAGCGATGTTTTATATGTTATCCCTAAAGATTCCCGCGCCGCCTATCGTCAGCCCGCCCTAAACCGTATGATGCGACATTGCTTTGGAGAAGCGCTGAAATGTTCAAACGTCCTGAAGAAATCATTGTCCTTGTCCTTGCCGTCATTTGGGTGGTGCTGACTTATTTCATCGCCGCCTTTCTCGGCGCAGATACTTACACCATCTTCCTGATTACCGGTTTGACGCTGTTATGGGCAGTTGTGTGTTTCCGCCTGTGGCAGATCAACCTGAGCCGCAATATCTGGCCGCTGTTTTTAGGCAGCTTGGTGATGTGTTGGTGGCCATATTTGGATTGGTATGCCATCAAAGACATCGTCGTTCCGGCATCCGGAGGGGAGGCTATTATCGTAACCAAACCTTGGTATGCAAGCTGGACTTTCAAATTCATCCTGTCTCTCATTCCGGTAGCGTTCGGCTATTCGTTCAAATGGAAGCAGGCTAAAAAACGCCATTCCGCCGCTCCGCGCGCCTGAAATCCAAACCTAAAACGCCGTTAACCCCAAACGGCGTTTTGCTTTTTCAGACGACCCGCGTACTGTCAACGCTATCGATAAACTGCTATACTTTTCGGATATAGTGGCTTAACTTTAAACCAGTACGGCGTTGCCTCGCCTTAGCTCAAAGAGAACGATTCTCTAAGGTGCTGAAGCACCAAGTGAATCGGTTCCGTACTATTTGTACTGTCTGCGGCTTCGTCGCCTTGTCCTGATTTTTGTTAATCCACTATAATTCGACCGGTTTTTACTCGGATAAGGTCGTCTGAAAAGTACCCGACAAACGGAATAGAAATGATCAGCAAACAAGAATACCAAGCCCAAGCCGCCCAAGGCTACAACCGCATCCCGCTCGTGCAAGAACTCCTTGCCGACTTGGATACGCCGCTTTCCCTCTATCTCAAACTCGCCAACCGCCCCTATACCTATCTGCTCGAATCCGTTGTCGGCGGCGAACGTTTCGGCCGCTATTCCTTTATCGGACTGCCTTGCAGCCACTATCTCAAAGCCAGCGGCAAACATGTCGATGTTTATCAAAACGGCGAAATCGTCGAGCAACACGACGGCAATCCGCTGCCCTTTATCGAAGCCTTCCACAACCGCTTCAAAACGCCCGAAATCCCAAGCCTGCCGCGCTTTACCGGCGGATTGGTCGGCTACTTCGGTTACGAAACCATCTACAATTTCGAACACTTCGCCCACCGCCTGAAAAACACCGCCAAAGCCGACCCGCTCGGTACGTCCGACATCTTGCTGATGCTGTCGCAAGAGTTGGCGGTTATCGACAATTTGAGCGGCAAAATCCACCTCATCGTTTACGCTGATCCCTCACAGCCCGACGGTTACGAACGCGCCCGCGAACGCCTCGAAGACATCCGCACCCAGTTGCGCCAAAGCTGCGCCATCCCGCTTTCGCTCGGCAGCAAACACACTGAAGCCGTCAGCGAGTTCGGCGAAGAACCGTTCAAAGCCTGCGTCAACAAAATCAAAGACTACATCTTCGCAGGCGACTGCATGCAGGTCGTCCCCAGCCAGCGCATGAGTATGGAATTCACCGACAGCCCGCTCGCCCTCTACCGCGCCCTGCGCACGCTCAACCCTTCGCCTTACCTCTTTTACTACGATTTCGGCGATTTCCACATCGTCGGTTCCTCGCCCGAAATCCTCGTCCGCCGCGAACGCGACGACGTCATCGTCCGCCCCATCGCCGGCACGCGCCTGCGCGGCAAAACCCCCGCAGAAGACCTTGCCAACGAGCAGGACTTATTAAGTGACGCCAAAGAAATCGCCGAACACGTCATGCTTATCGATTTAGGGCGCAACGACGTCGGCCGCATCAGCAAAACGGGCGAAGTCAAAGTAACCGACAAAATGGTGATTGAAAAATACTCCCATGTGATGCACATCGTTTCCAACGTCGAAGGTCGTCTGAAAGAGGGCATTACCAACATGGACATCCTCGCCGCTACGTTTCCCGCCGGCACACTCTCCGGCGCACCCAAAGTCCGCGCCATGGAAATTATCGAAGAAGTCGAACCGAGCAAACGCGGCATATACGGCGGCGCCGTCGGTGTCTGGGGGTTCAACAACGACATGGATTTGGCGATTGCCATCCGCACCGCCGTAGTGAAAAACAACACGCTATACGTCCAAAGTGGCGCAGGCATCGTCGCCGACTCCGACCCGACCTCCGAATGGCAGGAAACGCAAAACAAAGCCCGCGCCGTGGTTAGAGCAGCGCAGATGGTACAGGAAGGGTTGGATAAATAAATTTCAGACGACCTTTAAAGAGGGAAGGTCGTCTGAAAATATTTAAAAGAAAGAAAAGACCAATGAAATTAAACGAAAAACAACAAAAATCCGTCAGCAAATTCCTTAGCCTGATCTTACGTCACAGACCCGAACAAATCGGAATCACTCTGGACAAAAACGGCTGGGTGGATATTGATATCCTGTTGGCACAAGCCAATCATCCCAAGCACAACTTTACCGGAGTTTCGCTGACGTACGATACTTTAATGGAAATTGTTGAAACCAATGATAAAAAACGGTTTACCGTATCAGAAGACGGTAAGCGTATTCGTGCCGCGCAAGGGCACTCCACAAAACAGGTTGAAATCCAGTATTGTGCAACGACACCGCCTGATATCCTATATCACGGCACAGCGGAAAAATCGGTTCAATCAATATTTGGTCAGGGATTGCATGCAGGTTCACGCCATTTCGTCCATCTTTCCGCAGATATCGAAACCGCAATAAAAGTCGGCTCCCGACATGGCAAACCCGTCGTGTTGACCATCAACACCGCCGCCATGCTTGCCGAGGGTCATCAGTTTTACCTCGCAGACAACGGCGTTTGGTTGACTGAAAAGGTTCCGTCGAAGTTTATTGCCAAGTTGTGAATTTAGTTTGAGTTTTTCTTTAAATACAGATAATTGAGTGGAGTAAATAGATATGAAGAAATCATTGATTTTAATTTTTACGGCTTTGACTGTACTGATTGCTGGTTGTGACAAAATGAAGTCTGATACAAATATCGATCAAAGTGATGTTTGTGTCGTGAGCAAAATCAATAAAGACGAAATCCAAAAATGTACATCGGGCAAACTTATATTCATTTCACCACAAACATGGGGCAGTGAGAAAGTTCCTATTGAATTGTCAGCATTTTTCTGTGATACCAATCATCAAATCATCTACAACAATAGCGGTGTATTGTGTGTTTATACCGACAAACGTATGCATAAAATCAAATAGTTTACGATTAGAAAAATCCGCCCGTAAAAATAAAGGGCGGATTTTGTTTGTGAGCACCTGATTACCCGTCACATGGATTCGTATAATGTATATTATGTTAAATCATATAGATTGATTCGAGCTTTCCAATATTCTTTCTACAGTTCTACCCATCTCTCTTCATACCTATCACAGAGCTTTTTAAAATCAGTTAAAATACACGACTTGATTTTATTTTTCCCTATTTCCTTATGAACATCTTATCCGTAGAAAACGCTTCCTTTGCCGTCGGCCATGTCGCCCTGCTCGACAAAACTTCCTTCCAACTCGACAGTGGCGAAAAAATCGGCTTAATCGGCCGCAACGGCGCGGGTAAGTCTTCATTTCTGAAAATCCTCGCCGGCGTGCAGAAACTCGACGACGGGCAGATTATCGTTCAAAACAACCTCAAAATCGTTTATGTGCCGCAGGAATCGTTTTTCGACAAAGAAGCCACCGTATTCGACACCGTTGCTGAAGGCTTGGGCGAAATCCGCGACCTGCTGCGCTGTTACCACCGCGTCAGCCATGATTTGGAACACAATTCAGACGACGTTTTATTAAAAGAACTCAACGAATTGCAGCTTGAAATCGAAGCGAAGGACGGCTGGAAGCTGGATGCGGCGGTGAAGCAGACTTTGGGCGAACTCGGTTTGCCGGAAAACGAAAAAATCGGCAACCTCTCCGGCGGGCAGAAAAAGCGCGTCGCCTTGGCGCAGGCTTGGGTGCAGAAGCCCGACGTATTGCTGCTGGACGAACCGACCAACCATTTGGACATCAACGCGATTATCTGGCTGGAAAACCTGCTCAAGGCGTTTGAAGGCAGCCTGGTCGTGATTACCCACGACCGCCGTTTTCTGGACAACATTGCCACGCGCATTGTCGAACTCGACCGCGGCATTCTGCGCTCCTATCCCGGCTCGTTCTCCAAATACAGCGAGAAAAAAGCGCAAGAGTTGGCGGTTGAAGCGGAACACAACCGCCTCTTCGACAAATTCCATGCGCAGGAAGAAGCGTGGATACGCAAAGGCATCGAAGCGCGCCGCACCCGCAACGAAGGCCGCGTGCGCCGTTTGGAAGAACTGCGCCGCCAGCGCGCCGAACGCCGCAACGTGCAGGGACAGGTCAATTTCAAACTCGACAGCGGCGAGAAAAGCGGCAAAATCATCGCCGAACTGGAACACGCCTCGTTTGCCTACGGCGACAAAGTCATCATGGACAAATTCTCCGCCATCCTGCAGCGCGGCGACAAAATCGGCTTAATCGGCCCCAACGGCATCGGCAAAACCACCTTCCTCAAGCTGATTCTGGGCGAATTGCAGCCGACCTACGGCAGAATCCGCATCGGCAGCAAGCAGGAAGTCGCCTATTTCGACCAGTTCCGCAGCGCGCTGAACGAAAACGACACCGTGTTTTACACGCTCGGTCAAGGCAACGACTACGTCGAAGTCGGCGGCAAGAAAAAACACGTCATGAGCTATCTGGAAGATTTCCTGTTCCACCCTGCCCGCGCGCAAAGCCCCGTCTCATCGCTCTCCGGCGGCGAACGCAACCGCCTCCTGCTGGCAAAACTCTTCACCCGCCCCGCCAATATCCTGGTCTTGGACGAACCGACCAACGATTTGGACATCGACACCCAAGAGCTGCTCGAAGACCTGCTGCGCGATTACCAAGGCACGGTATTCCTCGTCTCGCACGACCGTATGTTCCTTGATAACGTAATTACCCAAAGCATTGTTTTCGAAGGACAAGGCCGTCTGAAAGAATACATCGGCGGCTATCAGGACTATATCGACGCAAAATCGCGCGAAGAGAAAATTCAGACGACCTCCGCGCCGAAAACAACCGCAGAACCGGAAAAAGTCAAACCCAAAGCCAACCGCACAGTCAAACTTTCCTACAAAGAACAACGCGAACTCGACGCCCTGCCCGACGAAATCGCCGCCTTGGAAACCGAACAGGCGGAAATCAATGCGCAACTTTCTGATCCCGAAATTTTCAAAGATTACGAAAAAGCCGGCGCATTACAAAACCGCGCCGAAAAAATCGAAACGCTGCTTTTGGAAAAATTGGAACGCTGGGAGCTTTTGGAGGCAAAGCAGAACGGTGAAGCAGTTTGATTTGTCGATAGTAGATTCCTGTTTGCTTTAAATATCAGCAATGAGATAACAAAAAGCCTTGAAATTATTATATTTCAAGGCTTTTATACGTTATAAAATAAAACTGAAAATTAGGCTTGGTGGAGGCGGGGGGAATCGAACCCACCTAGCCCGTAACCAGTAGTATGTGTATAGACAAACGCCCTTGACTTAGGGCGTTTTTTATCTGTTCATATACTACTGGCTGCGGTCATTTGTGCCACAATTTGTGCCACAATTTGTGCCAAACCCAACGAGGGTATTCCCATTAATACTCAAACCAACCAATACAAAAAAACAAACCGCTCGGTGCCAAGTCTCGGGACGGTCTTTCAGACGACCTTTATCGGTGCTTTGACCGTATTCGGTCTGCTGAACCAGTTGTCCGACGGCATCGTAGCCGTAGGCGGTGATTTTGCCGTCCCAGCCGGTTTCTTGGATCAGGTTGTCGGTCGGGTCGTAATCGAGACGGTAGGTTTCGCCGTTCTCGTTGGTGAGGACGGTCAGACGGCGGGC